>MGVM01000064.1:790-8676 GCA_001800495.1 Elusimicrobia bacterium RIFOXYB2_FULL_48_7 | reverse complement strand
ACGCGCTCGCGCTCCAGAGCGCTTTTGAAAATGCCGGCGTTCCTTCGGCTGTACAGTCCGCGATAGAAGTCGGTGAACTTTGCGAACCCTTCACGGAAAAATCCACCGTCAATCATTTCCGGGCCGGCAAGGTGGTCATTTTCGCGGGCGGCACGGGAAATCCATATTTTACCACGGATACCACTGCGGCGCTCAGGGCCGTTGAACTCAAGGCTGACGTTCTTTTCAAGGCCACAAAAGTTGACGGGATTTATACGTCGGATCCCGTGGAAAACCCAGGTGCTAGAAAATATTCCGAGCTGAAATTCATGCAAGCCATCGAAAAAAAACTCAGGATAATGGATATAACCGCTTTTTCGCTTTGCATGGAAAACAAAGTGAAGATAGTGGTATTTAACCTCCAGAAGTGGGGGAATGTCGCCAGGGTAATAAAAGGCGAGAAAATAGGCACTCTTGTCCAATAGTTTGTTGGTCGGTTCTACCGGGAGAAAACCATGATAGACAATGTTTTATCACAGGCAGAAAGTTTGATGAAAAAAACAGTCGAAAAATTCGTGCAGGACGCCGCAACACTAAGAACCGGGCGTGCGACCCCGGCTTTGATAGAAGGAGTCAAGGTTAACGCCTATGACAGCGTCATGCCCATAAACCAGGTCGCCGGGATTTCTATACCGGATGCCAGGACCATAGAAATAAGGCCGTGGGACCACACGGTCATTCCCGCGATTGAAAGGGGTGTTTTTCAGGCGGCAATAGGCCTTACGCCCATAAATGACGGGAAGGTAATCAGGCTGGTCATACCCCCGCTGACGGAAGAACGCAGGAAGGACCTGGTCAAGCAATTGAACAAAATGGCCGAAGAATTTAGGATTTCCGTCCGCAACGACCGCCACAAGGCGCTTGAACAGGTAAAGAAAGCCGAAAAAGAGAAAAAGGCCACGGAAGACCAGAAATTCAAGGCGGAAGAAAAACTTCAGAAAACGACTGAGTCCTTCATAAAAAAAATTGATGAGATATTCGCAGCAAAACAGAAAGAAATAATGGCGTGACAAGGTCTTGAATACCGGTTAAATGGTTATTGAAAAAGAACTGCTTGAAAAAATTGACAAAGACAGGCTTCCGCAGCATATCGCCATAATACTGGACGGGAACGGCCGCTGGGCGAAAAAAAGAGGCCTTCCAAGGGCGCTGGGCCATAAGGAAGGCGCAAAAACAACAAAAAAAATAATTGTAGCTGCAAGCGACGCCGGCATAAAATACCTCTCGCTGTACGCTTTTTCCACTGAAAACTGGCTCAGGCCGGTCCAGGAAGTCAGGGTTTTGATGGGATTGTTCTATGACTATCTGGCAAAACAGGTAAGTGAACTTAAAAAAAACAAGGTCCGTTTTGTAACGACCGGTGACACGTCGCGGCTTCCGCAGAAACTACAGGAAGAAATAAAAAAAACAAAGAAAACCACCGCTGACTGCTCAAAAATGACCCTGAACCTGTGCATTAATTACGGCTCCAGGCAGGAAATAACAGGCGCTTTCAACAGGATGTCAGCGGAAGGCATCAAGCAAACTGACGAAAAAACATTGTCAAAATATCTTTATACCGCCAGTATCCCTGACCCTGACCTGCTGATAAGAACTTCGGGAGAACAAAGAGTTTCAAATTTCATGCTATGGCAGCTGGCTTATTCCGAATTTTATTTTTCCGATGTCATGTGGCCGGATTTCAGGGAAGCGGAGTTCTATAAGGCGATATTGGATTACCAGTCGAGGCATCGCCGTTTCGGGGGTTTATGATATTACCAAGGCTTTTAACGGCAGTAATCGGAATACCGCTGATATTATTATCAATATATTTTGGCGGCGTGCCTTTTTTCCTTTTAGTTGTCGTCATAACCATTTTCTCCCTGCAGGAATATTTCTACATTATTGACAGGACAGGCCATGACCTCCAGAAACCCACCGGTTATATTTTTGGCCTGCTGGTCCTGCTGGCCGTGTATTTCAACGGTTCAAGGATTCTTGCTCCCGCCCAGAGCCAGCTGACATCAATAACCTTTACCCTGGCGTTGTTCGTGTTTTTTCTTTATGAAATAATCAGGGTAAGTTTTTCGAAAAAGCTGGAAACGAATGGGTCAATAACAAGGATAGGGCTGACCCTTTTTGGGGTTTTTATAATATCGTGGCCTTTCAGCTATATACTCTTGATAAGGGACATAAACCCCTGCGGCGACAAGTATTCGTTTTTTTTATTCCTGCTTATCTGGATAGCCGATACCGGGGCCTACGCGGTCGGGAAAAAGTTCGGCAGATTGAAACTCGCTGAAAAAATAAGCCCGAAAAAAACCATAGAGGGTGCAATAGGCGGTATATTCACGGGCGTAATATTCGCGATTATAATGTGGAAAATCCTTCCACTGAAAGAGCTCGGCCTGGCCGAAGTTGTCATAGTGAGTTTTTTCGTAATAGTCATCGCTTTCGTTTCCGACCTGTCCGAATCGCTTCTTAAAAGAGACGTGGGCCTAAAGGATTCAGACGCTTTGCTGCCAGGCCACGGAGGGATGCTCGACCGGTTTGATTCTTTTATATTCGCGGCTCCATTTTTCTATTACTATCTCACCATTTTTCATAAGTAAAATATTAATTATATATAAGGGGATCATTAAAGCTTGAAAAACATCGTCATTCTAGGCGCTACCGGTTCCATTGGAAGGCAGGCGCTCAGCGTAGCAAGGCATCTAAAGGATAAATTCAGGGTACTGGGGCTTTCTTCCAATTCGAACATAGCACTCCTGGAACAGCAGGTAAAGGAATTCAATCCCTCGTATATTTGTGTCGGATCCGAGAAGGACGCGCTGCGTTTAAGAAAGCAGATACCCGGCAGGATAAAAGTATTCCACGGAAATAAAGGGCTTCAGGACCTGGCTTCAGTCAGGGAAGCGGATATCGTAATCCTTTCGGTTGTCGGGGCTGTGGCGCTGTATCCGCTGGTTTCAGCCATAGAATCCAGAAAAACAATAGCTCTCGCAAATAAGGAAGCGCTTGTAATTGCGGGAAACCTGGTTAACGGTCTGATAAAAAAACATTCTGCCGGGCATGGCAAGGGCCCGGTGGTTATCCCGGTTGACAGCGAGCATTCCGCTATTTTCCAGTGCCTGAAAAATGAGGGCATGAACAAGGTTGAAAAACTGATTGTCACCGGATCAGGAGGCCCTTTTTATAATAAAAAAATAAATTTCGGCAACATAACCGTCAAACAGGCCCTCCGGCACCCGCGCTGGAAAATGGGAAAAAAGATCACCATTGACTCGGCCACGCTCATGAACAAGGGTTTGGAAATAATCGAGGCGCACTATCTTTTCGGCATCGAATACGATAAAATCAAGCTGCTTATCCACCCGCAGTCGATAATCCATTCAATGGTAGAATTCATAGATGGTTCGGTGATAGGCCTTTTTTCCGAGCCGGACATGAGGCTCTCGATACAATATGCCGTGACTTCCCCGGAAAGGTACCCGACCAAGATTAAGCCCCTGGACCTTGAAAATATAGGCAAGCTTGAATTCTTCAGCCCGGATGTGAAAAAATTCCCGTGCCTGAAACTCGCGCTTGAAGCCGCCAGGGCCGGGCACACCATGACGGCGGTTTTGAATGCCGCAAATGAGGTGGCTGTCTGGGCATTTCTGGAAGGTAGTATAAAGTTTTCATGTATACCTGAAATAGTTGAAAAAGTCATGAACAGGCACAAAATAACGAAAAACCCCGCGCTTGAGGATGTATTCGAAGCTGATTTCCGGGCCAGAGTTGAAGCCCGGGCTGAAATAATAAAGGAGACTGGTAAATGTTAAATATATTGACTATGTGGTTTATTCCGATACTTTTTGCATTTGGAATCATAATTTTCATACACGAACTGGGGCATTTTCTTTCGGCAAGGGCTGTCGGGATGAAAGTGGAAAAATTCGCTTTCGGTTTCGGCCCTGAGATCATTGGCAGAACAGTGGGGGAAACAAGGTATGCCATTTGCTGGGTGCCGCTGGGGGGCATGGTAAAGCTTGCCGGTGAAATGGAGAGCGAATCAAGCGGTGGCCCGGGGGATTTTTTTTCAAAACCCTGGTACCAGCGCGTTTTTGTAGTTGCCGCGGGGCCGTTGATGAACTATCTGCTTGCGATTGTTTTCTTTTTCGCGGCTATTTTTTTCTGGGGTGTCGGTGTGCCCTCGGAAAAAGCAATTGTCGGAGAAGTAAAAAACGGGTTCCCGGCTGACAGGGCTGGTTTGCGCAAAGGGGACCTGATTCTCGCGATAAATAAAAAACCCGTAAAGCTCTGGCAGGATTTGGCGGAAATTATTCACAGTCAGCCGGGTAAAAAGATTACAATAAAGATAAATCGTGATAACGAGATATCTGATATTCAGGTTATACCGGAAATAGACGTGAACTCAAAAGTCGGGGTAATCGGGATTATGCCTGAAGTGAAAATTGAGAAAAAGGGGTTCGTCCAATCTGTCAAGGGATCGGTAATCATTCCAGTAAATATCAGTATTTTAACCCTTGCTACCATCTGGGAAAAAATCGTCAAATTGGAAAAACTGGAAGTTTCAGGCCCGATAGGCATCGCTGTTGTAGTTAATCAAGCCGCGAGAAGCGGATTTGAAAGCCTGTTGTATATTATCGGTTTTATTTCGGTAATGGTGGGGCTTATGAATCTTCTGCCGATTCCTGTTTTTGACGGCGGCCATATAATGTTTTTTACCATAGAGGGCCTGATCACAAAAAAACGCATGAGCATCAGGATTATTGAACTGACGAATTATATAGGATTATCAGTTATCTTGTCTTTGATGTTTTATGCGTTTTACAGTGATTTTATCCGTTTTGACATAATAAACAGGACGATGGAATTAGTGATTAACATATTCTACAGGATAAAAAATGTTTTATGACCGCAAAAAAACAAGGGTGATCAAGATTGGCGCTGTCCCAATCGGCGCCGGCAACCCTGTTGCCGTCCAATCAATGACAAACACCGCGACAAGCGATGTGCGGGCCACCGTCAACCAGATAAAAAAACTTGAACAGGCGGGCTGTGAAATAATTCGCGTGGCAGTGCCTGACGTGGCGTCGACAAAAGCACTGAAAAAAATAGGCAGGGCCATAAAAATACCTCTGGTAGCCGACATTCATTTCGATTATAAGCTTGCGATTGAAAGCATAAACAACGGCGCGGATAAAATCAGGATCAATCCGGGGAATATAGGTTCAAATGACAAAACAAAACAAGTTATACAAGCGGCTAAAAAAGCCGGCATTCCTGTCAGGATTGGTATAAACTCAGGATCAATAAAGAGAAAGAGTCAGATCCTTTCCCGGGACATGGTTTCAACAGCTCTTGATTACATAAGAATGTTCGAGGATTGGGATTTCCATAAAATCGTAGTATCGTTGAAGACAAGCGACGTAAAAAGCACCATTGATTCCTACATGGCGCTTGCAAAAAAAACAAACTATCCGCTGCATTTGGGTTTGACTGAATCAGGGCCTCCAGGATCAGGAACAATAAAATCAGCGCTTGGGATAGGTATCCTTTTATTTAACGGGATTGGAGACACGATACGGGTGTCATTAACCGGCAATCCGGTTGAAGAAGTAAGCGCCGGGTACCGTATTTTGCAGGCCTTAACCCTCCGGAGTTACGGTATTGACCTTATTTCCTGCCCGACCTGCGCCCGCTGTAGTGTTGGTTTGGCGGAAATCATGAAAAAGTTTGAAAATGATATATCCGGGTATTCCTCTGAGCTTATGAAGAGATTTCCTGAAAAGCCGCTGAAAGTGGCTGTCATGGGATGCGAAGTGAACGGCCCCGGCGAAGCCCGGCATGCAGATATTGGAATTGCTGGCGGCAAACATACCGGGCTGCTTTTCAAGAAGGGAAAACCTGTCAGGAAAGTACCGCCCGGCGAATGGGTGAGAGCTCTTATATCTGAAATCAGGCGGTATCGCTGATGAAAAATAGGCTGTTTATTTTCATTGCCCTGTTTTTTTGTTTTAGTATGGCGGCAGCGGAAACAGGCAGCTTGTTCGGAAAAAATTACCAGGGTGATTTTGAAAAACCGGGCTTTGGAGTCGGGCTGAATTACCTCGGGATAGGCCTCAAGGCGGGGGTAAGCAGTAAAATCGTGCTTGAAGCTAAGTACCAGCTGGACCGGGATATCACGGTGATGGGTCTGCGCGGTTATTATTATTTCAATACAGATTCAAGAGTCCAGTGGTTCATGGGGTTTGAGGGCGATACTATTTCTTTCAAGGGCGAAGACAGTAAAGGTACGGGGCTTTTGGGGGAATTATTGATCGGGACGGAAATCCTGATAACAAAATACACAAGTGTCCAGCTGGATCTCGGGCCGGCAATGATCTCTCTTAATGACAGCGCGACATCCCTTTCAGTCAGCGGGATGGAGTACATAGCAAATATAGGTGTAAATCTTTATTATTAAAGGAATACCAATATGAAAATCAGTAAGTTCTTTTTACCTACGTTGAGAGAAGTTCCATCAGACGCCGACATTATTTCCAGCAAACTGATGCTCCGTTCCGGCATGATCCGCAAGCTGGCAAGCGGTATCTATGAATGGCTGCCTCTGGGCTTGAAAGTCCTGAAAAAAGTCGAGCAGATTATCCGCGAGGAAATGGACAGGATAGGCGGGCAGGAAGTATGGCTTCCCCTGCTTATGCCAAGGGAACTTTGGGAGGAAACCGGCAGGTGGGGAATCTACGGCAAGGAGCTTTTCCGCCTGAAAGACAGGAAGGATTCGGATTTCTGCCTGGGCCCCACGCATGAAGAGGTAATAACAGATATAGCCCGCAGGGAGATACGTTCCTACAAGCAGCTTCCTTCAATGTTCTATCAGTTCGGCATAAAATTCCGTGACGAGATACGCCCGCGTTTCGGCGTAATGCGCGCCCGTGAATTCTATATGAAGGACGCTTACTCATTCCATGCGTCGGAGGAAGATGCCGAGAATTATTACCAGGAGGCATTCAAGGCGTACGAGAGAATATGTAAGAGGTGCGGGTTTAAGTTCCGTTCAGTAGAAGCAGCTTCAGGCGCCATAGGCGGTAGTTTTTCGCACGAATTCATGGTCCTTGCTGAAACAGGCGAAGAAGAGATTGCCTGGTGCGATTGCGGCTACGCAGCGAATACAGAAAAAGCCCGGTGTTTACAACAAAAAAACAATGGCCCGGATGAAATGTTGCCGGTAGAGGAAACCCATACCCCGGAAATGAAGACTATTGAAGCAGTCGCAAAGTTCTTCAAGGCATCTCCGGAGAATTTCATTAAAAGCATTATTTACCTGGTTGACGGCAAACCCGTCATGGTTCTTGTTCGCGGTGATTATGAAATAAACGAAAACAAGATAAAGGAACACCTGGGTGCGGGTGAAGTACTGCTGGCAGGCCCGGAAACAGTAGAAAAAGCCACCGGCGCGCCTGTTGGTTTCGCCGGCCCGGTCAGATTACCGGTTGGCGGCATCCGCATAATAGCCGATTTTTCGGTTGAATGCATGGTGAATTCAATAGCGGGTGCAAACAAGAAGGATTATCACCTCAAGAACGTCAATCTGGAGAGGGACTATAAGCCTGAGAAATTCTATGATTTAAGGAAGGTTGTAAAGGGTGACAATTGCCCCAAGTGCGCCAAATTACCGTTAATATTTTCCCGTGGAATAGAGGTGGGGCACAGTTTCAAACTGGGGACCAAGTACTCTAAATCCATGAAGGCCGTTTTCCTGGACAGCCAGGGCAAGGAACAGCTGTTTATCATGGGGTGTTACGGTATCGGCGTTTCAAGGATCGTGGCTGCGTGCATAGAACAAATGAACGACGAAAACG
>MGVM01000064.1:0-773 GCA_001800495.1 Elusimicrobia bacterium RIFOXYB2_FULL_48_7 | reverse complement strand
AACATAGCGCCATTCCAGGTAATAATGATACCGATAGATTACAAAGACCCTGATATTAAGGAAGCGGCTGACAGGCTCTACACCCAAATGCAGGAAAACGGGATTGAGGTGCTCCTGGATGACAGGGACGAGCGCCCTGGGGTAAAGTTCAAGGATGCCGACCTAATAGGCATCCCGGTGAGAATAACCATCGGTTCACGCACGCTTCCTGATAAAGTAGAATTGAAACTCCGTACGGCCAAGCAGCCGGAGTTAATTGATATCAATGACGTGGTTGAAACGGTCAAAAAAGCGTTAAAAAGCGGTTTGTAAAATATATTTTGGCTACTTGACATCATTCAGGTATAAATGTATAATTTAATTGTTAATACAGCAAATCTATTTAACCTATCACTAGATGATCAATTCATTGAAAAACATTTCCGGGAGGGAAAAACAAATGTTTAAAAGAACAAAGCTTTTTGTCTGCATTACCGCGTTGAGCGTTTTTATCTCAGGTATGGTCTACGGCCATAATATAACCGTAACCAATATGGTCGGCCTTTCAAGCGGGACATATAACATAGTGCCGCTGCCCACAAAAATAAAAGCATCCAGCGATTATGTCCCTCTTTTCAGGATAAATGTTACCTCAAACTCTGTCGCAAGCCCGTACCAGATGCAGGCCGTTTCCTTCACTATAACCAATGTCTCCGGTTTTCAGTTTGACAGGGATATATCGGCCGTAGCGCTTTTCAAAGATAGCGTCTATCCGGCTTCTGCAGGTTCAACCA
>MGVM01000063.1 GCA_001800495.1 Elusimicrobia bacterium RIFOXYB2_FULL_48_7 | reverse complement strand
CAATGAGCTCGTGATTAATTACGATATACCGGAAGACCCCGAGGATTACGTGCACCGCATCGGGCGCACAGGAAGGATAGGAAGCCACGGCCACGCAATCACCTTCGCCACCCGCGAACAGCGCAGGGACGTGCTTCAAATCGAACAGCTGATAAAATCCGCGTTACCCAGGTCAACCCACCCGGATGTTCCCACAGACGTATTTTTCCAGCCGTCGCAATCTTTCGCGTTAAGAAGCGGTTTCGGCAGGCCCCGCCGCACCTTCAGAAGAAGATAACAGGGACGGTTCTGGTTATTTTTGAAAATACCCGAAAAAATAGGGACACTTTCTTATAGAATAGAAAATGTCCCTATTTTTTTGTAGTTGCCCATTTATGGGCGGTGTTTGCTTATCTCGGTATATACGGGCTGGGGGGAATGCGGCTGCGGATTTTCTTGATATCAAAAACGATAACGCTGGTGCCTTTCTTATAAATACCGGATTCATCAAACGGGACAATGTCGTCAAATTCAGTTTTCAGGTTATACCTTTCAACCAATTCCCTGCCTTTCGTGAAAACCCTGTCAAAATCCTCTCCAAAAACGTTTGTCTCAAGCAGGATGCACTTGTCCTTGCCATCCCCGTAAACCTTATAACCCACAGTAGCATGTTTTTCCTCAGGGAATATGGCTATTATCGGGTCGATTTCTATGCTTTCAAGCAAACTTGCGAAGAGCAGTGCGAGCTCAATGCAGTTGCCCTTGTTTGAAAGCACAGAGTAGGGAAGTTTGATCCGTTGGGACTCGCCGTATGCAACCGGCTGGTTCAGGTAGGTGATCTTGTAATCGTCCTTGAGTGTGTCGTAAAGCAGTTTTATCTGCTGGCGGTAATCAGCTTCCTTTTCCGCGAGCGAGCGGTTATCCACCGGCCTGCTGGTGAACACGTTCGGCGCCTGGAATCCGATGATTTTCACCTGCGGGTTCAGTGCCGCGCCTTTATCGCTTGCCTTTGATAGAACTTCGCTTAAAGTCCTGTCATTGTAGGTTATCCAGCCCGCCAGGGTTTCTATCAGGTCAAATGTCTCGTTCTTGGCGTCAGTAACCTTGGGTGAGAACTGGTCGTAGGGAAGCAGGGTGACCGGATAGAACTGTTTGAAAACCGGCCTTGTCTGGTCCCCGCCGGTGATTTTTTCAATTTCAATCAGGATATTGCTCGGAGTGGGGACTGTTTCGATCTTCTTTATTTCGTCCGTTGAAAGCACAGGTGTGAGGTTTAGCGATATTTTTTCCATCGGTGCGATGGATGTTTCCTTGATCTCCTGCTGTTTTTCGGAACCGATGCCGTATTTTATGATAAACTTGGTTTCTTTTTTGGAATTATTTTTCACCTGCAGGTTTATAACGGATATGTTCCTGTCCTTGAACAGGTGGTAAACGGAAGTGGGGATCTCTTTCATGGTATTCACTTCAATCTCGTAATCCGGGATCTTTTCCTTCTTGATTATAACGGGTTCCGCCGCTGGTTTTTTTAGCTCAGCAGGTTCGGGTGGACCGCTAAACCTGTAGCTGAACGTTGCCCTGGAACTGTAATCCATGTAATGGCCTAATACCGCGTAATCAAGCAGGAAATCCTTGAATTTGACACCGAAACCGGCAGCCGCGTTCCCATTATCGTACCCTGCCCTGGCGCAGAACATATCATTGATGAAAAACTCAACCCCGGCGTGAGCTTGGAAAGGGGTGAGGGCGGTTTTATCCGTGTCAACAACAATGTTCAACCTCTTCTCCAGCAGTTTGCACAGTATACCTGCCTTGGCGTTCACCGGAATGCTATTGTTAATGCTTACAAGGTTTTGCAGGTTCATCCCGAAACTCAATATTTCCGAAAATTCATAAAGAGCCGACAGATCGGCTCCGAACCAGTTGCTGTTTATATCGTCAAAGGTTTTGTTCACGTTCTTCATGTTAATGCCGCAATAAAGGTTTTTGTAAACAGAGGCTGAACCGGAAATGAATATAGCGGTGTCCTGCTCAAAAAGCGTTGCCCCGGTTTGCACATTATTTACATCGGTTACATCAAGCCCGCCGGTGTATAATCTTATAACCCCCATGCCGTAGAATGTGCTGCCCTTTAAAGGCCTTGCGAACGAGAAAGAGTCGTAGGATGTCCCTTCAAACAAGTTGAAATGGCTTAAAGACATTTCGGAATATTTGAGCCTGCTCAAGCCCGCTGGGTTCCAATAAACCGCGGATGAATCATCGGAAAGAGCGGCAAAGCCCCGGCCCATGGACAATGCCCTGGAACCCAGTCCGAGATTAAGGAAATAGCCGGGCGTTCCGCCGGTTGCCCCGGTCATATTCACTTCCGCGCGAGCGTTCAAACAGGACAGAAGCACCAGAAAAAGTAAAAATACAATTTTTTTCATGGTTATTTTACGCCAATCTTGATTTTTTTCTTTATAAGCCCTTCATCCGATTCAACTTCGATCAGGCAGATATAAATGCCCGGTTCTACGAAGCCCCCTGTGGAATTTTTGCCATCCCAGGTTATTATATTTGTACCGGCACTTCCGCCGCCTAATAATTCCGCGGGTGCCGCGTTATATCCGTAAACCTTATCGCCAATCAGATCGAATATCTTTATTTTCACCGCCATATCCCGGTTGAGAATATAGGTGATGTTGATCTTTTGCCCTGACCTGATATTAGCAGGGTTGGGGAAAGCTGAAACATTCGAAATGACTTCTGCTGGTCTGCCAGTAACGGCTTGTACCGTATCCGACCAGGCGCTCCAGTTTCCGGCGTTGTCCTGCGAACGGATCCTGTAATAATAGAAGTGCCCCTTGGCCCTCTCTAACGAGAGATTGAGCGTCGTGAACGGCAGGGTTGCAACCTTGCTCCAGAGGGGATCGGTATCCATTCTTTCCTGGATTTCATAAAGCTGAATTCCGGATAAAGCATCAATTGCCGGCCCCCATAGAAGTTTCACGTTATATTTATCGGCGCTTACTGAGGTTTCCTCATCTATCTGGCCCACTATTCCGGGTGCCTGGGTATCAACCCTGTATATTCCTAAAAGCACCGAGGGCCCGGGTGTACCAGCCGCGTTCTTGGCCTTAAGCCGCACATAATAGAACGCATTGGATACGGTTGTGCCGGAGAGGTGCGTCTGCTTGTTTGTGCCCAACAGTCCGCGCCCGTCAATGTTGAATATATACTTCAGGCCATTGCCTGTATCTATACTTCCACCTCCCGAATAATGCATTATTTCGGCATTCTTCCCGGTGCCGACATAAATATATCCATCGGTCGTAATATTAAACCCTGTCAGGCCTTCAACATACAGTTTCTCTTTCGCGGCCGGGCTTGGATCAACAGTTTCCAGGAAATCTCCCGTCAGGGAAGTCGTCTTGAGTCCATCCAGGGACACACCGTTCATGGTATACTGGATATCGCTGGTTTCAACCCATATCTTTGACACGGAAACATCCGTTTCGTCCGGGCCCTTGCCTATGCTGAACATGTATTTTGATGCGCCGGCTATTGGGGCCCACTTTGCGTAAATTTTCACCGGGCTGTTTGTCCAGCGCAGGGGTACATAATCATCAGCCGCATTATCTGAATTCAGGTCTATGTCAGGCACCCCATCGCCGTTAGAATCCGGCAGAATCCTGTCCGGTATTCCGTCATGATTAAAGTCCAGGTCCAGTTTACCGTCACCGTCTAAATCCATAGCCATTAATCCGTCGCCCGTAAGGTCCACCTCGTTCTTTATCCCGTCGCCGTTGAGGTCTTCAAGGTCGTTTATCCCGTCGCTGTTGAAGTCCAGGTATACTTCACTGCCGGCCGAGAGGGCATTAATGCCCATAGTCGCAGCCCTGTATTCCCTGTCCGGCAAACCGTCGCTGTTTATATCCATCGCTGGATAATCGTCTCCAAACGGATCAGCCCAGATGGTGGGTATGGGTGCGTATGGCTGGGGCACTATAGCGTCCTGATTTAATATTTTCAATGTGCCGGATGCATAAGGAAATGAGTTGCTCGTGTCCGAAACAGCAGTCTGCGGAATTATCAGTATATTGCCGAATATATTGAGCTTTATCCCGGCGGTATCGTTATCCGTAGGGTTCGCTGATAGGTCCATAGTGCCTATGTTTGCCGTGACATACAGTTTAACTTCAGCTGTGGAAATATACAATCCCTGGTTACCGAACGCAATCTTCGCCACTCCGCTCACGAAATTCGGGTTGGGCGTCAAGGCAGTTGAATGCGACATGGAAGAAATCAGTATATCGGTTAAAGGGTCAAACCTGCCGTCGCCGTACGGAGACAGGGCGCTGGTAGCTTCCCGCCAGATGCTGATGGAACTGAGATCGCCCTGGCCTTTTCCTGTCACGGCCGGGTTTTCAACCGTGCCGGTCTGGCTGAAGTTCAGCTGGTTCAGTATCGCGTGGTTCCGATTTGTCCACAGGCGCAGCGCCATCAGGGGTACGTTCGCCGAGTTCTGCTTGGAAGATACCGGAGTCATGTTATCCGAGCGGACTATCAGGTTGATTGGGTTGATAGGCAAAAGGCTGGACTTGCAGTCGTCAAATGTTGTTGTATTTATAACCGTCCCTGTTCCCGTTTCTTTAATAAGGTTTGGTGAGACAGTATTAGGTGTGCTTACGTGTATCCAGTTCTTATCGGCAATCTTCAACCCGACTGAATTGCCCGCCACGGCGTTATCACCAATATCGTAGGAAATGAAATATATCTGTCCCGAAGTATTCAATGTCTGCGGGTTTGTGAGAGTAATGAGTTTTGTCTTGGTAAGGTTATTGTTTATATCGAACGTTTCCGGGTTGGAAATAAGCTGGTCGTCTAAGTCAAGTACCTGGTTCATATTGGAATCCCTGTAAATCCTTATGTACTTAACATCTGAATTGCGGCCTTCAGGGTTTGTCGGATCCTGTGGTCCGCCCGTGCCGGTTCTTTCAACCTGAAGTGCTTCCCATATAGCAGTGGACGCGTTGGTTGCAAGTTTCAGCCGCATCATTTCCACGTTTGGTTGTGCCTGGAATGTGCCTGTGGAGTAATGATAGTAAACGCTGTCGCACATGGTGACGGAAACAGTGCTAGTTGTTTGGATAACAGGTATTAGGGATGATTGTACCGGTGTATAGGCCTGCATGGAACCTTCAGGAAGGTCAAAGCTGGTAATTCTTGCCCCGTGGGTAGCACTAATTGATGCAGTATCTGCAACTTTGTAGGCGACAAAAAAATATCGAGTAGTTGAACCATTTAATATCTGAGATTTCGAGAAGCTACAGTTCGCATTGTAATCTGAAAAGGGTATCCAGTTTGTGATCGCCATATCATCAGCAGGATTGAACGCAGCATCGGTGTTTGAGCTGAAATCAACCAGGCCGTCATCGTTGTCATCCCTCCCATCCATGAATATTTTCACCCCGGTGAGATCGGAGTCCTGTCCTGTTCCTGTTCTCTCAATAAGCATTCCGCCAACAACACCATCAAAATATTGGGTGACCAAACCGATTTGTAGCATTCCGATATTATCGCTTCCAGGGAACATACGTGATTGTTTTGTTGGCTCAGTTGCGCCTGATACCTTGTACCAGGCGGCAATATCAGTTAGCTGAGCGAAAACCTTCGGCGGCGATTTTTCAACTGTCCAAGTGCTTGTTTTGACATGAAAATTGACATTGTCAATCGGGACGCTTCCCGCTGGAGTAATTGATTGAGTGCTTGAGATTTGTATCCCAAAATATGTTCCTTTAGTTGCAGTTGTTGATAAGCGTACGGCTACAAAAAAAGATTTTGGAACTTTTGTAATAGTTGTTTCAGGAAAAGCACTCATGTTGCTAAAATACCATGCGTCTATTCCTGGATCATATTGCGCTGTCGCGATTTTTGTGTCATTTGATAGCCCGCCGGCTGTTAATTCTGGATCAAAATAATAATCGCTATTTTGATCGTAATATAATGCCATTTCTATTACGTCGGTTGAGGGCATAGTGGCATATTTATCAATTTTTATCTGCTCAATGTTGTCTATTAAATTATCTTCTTCAGGCAACGTAACCATAGTTAATCCAAGAATTGGGAATGGTTGAAAGTTTCCTGAAACGATGCCGTCACCTTGATATAAATTTTTTGTAACTTCCCTACCCTTGTACATCGTATCGTTTAAAAGCTGAGATGGTCCTAATATTGGATTGATGACTATACCGGCGGATGAAATATATGGAAAGAAAAATATCAATGACATAAGTATGTAAACCATAAAATATTTTCTCATTTTTATTCCCTGTTCACCACTATTATATGGTACGGCTGGGTGAGCTGCTGGGCCGCAACGGAGCCCTTTGCCGGCACGGTTTCGGTAAACTCTATGAAAATATTGTCTTCGGATTCCTGGATGTCTGTTATCTGGATGCCGTAGCCGCCTGATTTCTGCTCTCCCATGAATACCGCGACAACCAGGCATTTAGTGAAATCAACATCCGGCAGGGGCGGCATGGGGGAAATGTTTTTCGTGTGCGCTTCCCAGAGCTCCTGCCATTCTGCTTGCGTCCGTATTACAACCGATTTCTTTGATTTTATTCCGCTGGAAGTATCCTGCCATTGCTTGATTATGCGTTTTTTAAGGTATTTCGGGCCTGCGCCTCTTAATATAAAGTCGGTTTTAGCGGTTGCTTTAGCGAATTCAAGAGTCTTTTTTGTCTCTATGAATTGTTCTAACGCAACAGGCGGGTTTGTTTTCACCTGTTGGGCAACCTGTTCCGGAGGATTTTGGATTTTTTCTAACGGTACGGTTATGGGTTTATTGAAGTTCCTCAGGTAATACCCGAATATCAACAGGAGGAACAATGCCCCAAAAGCGGGGAAAAGCTGTTGCGGCCTGAAGAATTTTGGTTTTTGAAGCTCCGGTAAGGGCAGATCCTCAAGAGCAATCTTTATTTCAAGGTTCTGGAGGTAATCCTGGGGAAGTTCGTCCGGCTTGACGGTTTTTAGCAATTCCGTGGTTTCCTTGAATGCTGAAAGGGCTTGAGCGCAGGCAGGACAGCCCTGTAGGTGCGTATCAAACACCTCTTTTTCTTTAGGGCTCAGCTTGTTTTCCAGGTAAAGCGGGATTAAATCTTCAAAGTTTTGACAGTTCACTTAAGGTGTCCCCTTAGTATTTTTATGCCTCTTGAGATTCTTGAACTCACGGTGCCTATGGAACAATTGCACAATTTCGCGGTTTCTTCAAGTGATTTGCCTTCCAGGTATTTCAGGACAATAGGCACTTTCTGTTCCTGGGAAAGCAAATCAAGCGATTTCAAGATTTTCTTCTTCAGTTCGCTGTCTTCCAGCTGTTTTTCAACAGGTATCTGCTTATCAGAGAATTCTTTTTCATCATCCATTGGCGTAAACTTTACGGTTTTTCTGCGCCGCATCCTGTCCCGGTAGAGGTTCAGGGCTATTGTGTGAAGCCAGGTTGAAAAAGCGCAATCCTGCCTGAATTTTTCAATTGACCTGTAAGCGTTAATGAATACATCCTGGGACAGGTCGTGGGCATCGTTCGGGTTGCCTGTCAGGTACAGACAGAAATTGTATATTTCCTTTGAATGAACCTTTATCAGTTCACTGAAGGATTCTTTGTTGAATGGCATCCTCTACTCCATTAGACGCGTAACTCCCATAAACTCTGCACGAGCATCAAATATAATTTAAAGTATACTTTACAATATATTGAATATGGTGACAAGTGTACTTATCATTATATTTGGCGGGCTTCGGGCCCATTATCTCGGGATGTACGGGCTGGGGGGAATGCGGGTGCGGATCTGTTTTACATCAAACATGGCCGCGCCATTTTGGTCAAGCGCCTTTCCTTTAGCCAGGACGCTGTCAAAACTCTCTCCGAAAGCGGTTGTTTCAAGCAGGTTAAGCGTTTCTTTTCCTTCATCGTAAGTTTTCCATCCAGCTATTGCATGGTTTTGTCCGGGTAACATCACAATCACCGGGTCAATGTTGATGCTTTCAAGCAAACTGGCAAAAAGCACGGACAGTTCCAGCGAGTTCCCACCGCTTTTGAGCGTAGCGGATGGAAGTTTTACCCGCTGGGTATCGTTGTAAGCTGCTGTCTGGTTGATGAATATTACCCTATAGTCATCTTTCAGTGTATCGTAAAGCAGTTTTGCCTGGGCCTGTATATCCAGCGAGGTAGTGTCGCCGGATAGTTGTACAGGAGGGTTGAGCGCGGCGCCTTTTGCGGCGGTTTTTGTTATGACTTCCTCAAGCGCGCGGTCGTTGGGTGTTACCCAGGCAACAATTGTTTCCGGGACCTGCGGGTTGTACTGGTCATAGGGGAGCAAGGCCGTGCTGCGGAATTCAGAAAGCAATTGTTCTACACTGCCGTCATCGTTGACCTTGTCAACCTCTACGAAAAGAGAAGCAAGCGTAGGAAGCGCCTGGATGCTCCTAATAGTTTCCTGGTCCAGCGCTGGCGCCAGGCCAACCGTGTGCGTCATTCCGGCCGGGAGGATGAATTCTTTTTGTTCCTTTGTATTGTTCAGGCTGATGTTGTAAACCACTCTTATCTTCGCGCTCCTGCGGGTGTTGTTTTTTACCCGGGCGCTTATCACGGAAAGATTGTCCATCGGGAACAGGTGGTATATAGCCAGCGGGATTTCCTTCATCGTGTTGGCTTCAACCTCGAACTTTGAGGCGGCTTGCGGCGGCTGGGAAGCAGGTTGAATCGCGTTAACGGTTGGATCCGCCGGCGCGGGAGCTCCGAACATGTAAATGAAGCTTTCCCTGTGGTTTATTCCCAGCGGGTGGTTCATTATGGCAAAATCAATACTGAAATCTTTCAGGTTGAAGCCGAGTCCTGCCACCGGATTCTCCTGGTCAATGCCGCCCCTGACGGTGAACATTTTGTTCACGCTGAATTCCACGCCCGCGTGAAGTTTGGGCGACCTGCCGGTGGTTTTATCGGCATCAAGCGCTAGCGTTAACCGGTTGTCTATCAGTTTATAGGCAACCCCGGCCTTGATGTTGAGGGGCAGGGTGTTGTCGCTGTACTGGGCTCCGGATTGATATTGGATGAAGTTCTGCAGGTTTAACCCGAGCGATAATTTATCGGAGAAAAGGTACAGGCCGGACAGGTCAACAGCAAGCCAGTTTTGCGCTGAGGAATCAAACATTTTATTGATAAGCTTCAAGTTTGTGCCGATGGAGAACTCACCGGAGCACCTGTACGCGCCTGAAAAGAAAAAGGCCAGGTTGTCGTCATTTATGGTGGCAAGATCACCGACATTATACTCATCCCGCACCTCTATGCCGCCGCAGAATAACCTTATCATGCCCATGCCGTAATTGAAATTGCGGGCGGTGGATTTTGAAAAAGCGAAGTCGGTATAACTTGTGCCGCTGAACAGGTTGAAATACGTGAAGTTAAACTCGCTTCTTTCAAGCAGTGCCAGCCCTGCGGGGTTCCAGTAAACAGCGGATGAATCATCGGCAACAGCGACATACGCCCGCCCCATTCCCAGCGCCCTGGTGCCTATGCCGAGGTTCATGAAGTAACCCGGCAGGCCGCCGTCCGCGTCATCAGCGCGCAGTAACGGCGCGTTAGCGAACATAAATCCTGCCAGAAAGAGTGAAATAAATATTTTTTTCATCTTATCCCTATTTTTCTTTGTGACTTAATAACACCTCTATCGGAATATATTTCAACCAGGCAGATATAGGCGCCGGTGGCCACAATATTTCCCGCGGAATTCCTGCCGTCCCATGGAATTACGTTTGCCCCAGCGGTGCCGCCCTTGCCTTTGCCGTCAACCTGCGGCAGGCCGGTTCCGCTCCACAGTTCACCCGGCTGCGCGTTATATTCAAAAACTTTTTCTCCTATAA
>MGVM01000062.1:12170-13921 GCA_001800495.1 Elusimicrobia bacterium RIFOXYB2_FULL_48_7 | reverse complement strand
CATTTTATTTCTGCGTTCCCACGCCTTTGAATAAATTCAAAAATCCCCTGCTGAAACCCCTGTAAGCGGCGCTGAACTGCTCAAGCGTGCGGAATTTCATCATGAAACGCAGTATTCTCAGCGGGGTGTAGAATTTCAGGTACGTCTGCCTGATTCGCTTGATCACGTGGTCGCCTGTCATATTTTCCCACAACGGCTTGAAACGGCCTTCTATGAACTCGTCCCAGTCAATGTCGTCCAAACTTTTGTATTTCTTTCCCATGTACCAGCCGAACAGCTCCGAACCGGGATAAGGTATCGGCATGCCGATGGAAATCCTGTCCAGCGGAAGCGAGGTGATCAGCTTGGCTGTCATTTCAATGTCTTCCGGCAGTTCCGTGGGGTAGCCCATCAGGAAAAACCCGTGCGTGATGAAACCCATCCGGCTTGCAAGCTTCACATTGTCGTAGCCCTTCTGGAGGTGATCTTCGTTCAGGCCTTTCTTGCAGATTTTCAGCATCCTGGGCGAGCCGAACTCCAAACCGAAAGCCATGTAGTAACAGCCGGCTTTCTTCATCAGCTTCAATAACTCATAGTCCAGTTTGTCTATGCGCACGCCGTTGATAAGCGCCCAGGAAATATCAAGTTTTCTTTTAAGTATTTCGTTGCAGACCTTCTCCGCGTGCTCGCGGTAGAAAGTGAAATTGTCGTCGGCCAGCTGTATTTCCCTTGTCCCGAAGTTATTGTACAGGTATTCCATCTCGTCTACAAAGTTTATGGGGTCGCGCACCCGGAACTGGTAATTAAAAATGGACATCTGCGCGCAGTAGGTGCACCTGTAAGGGCACCCGCGCGACGAAACCACGGTCACCACTGGCCTGCGCTGTGCGGTATAACCCTGGAGCTCGCCTTTGTTGTAATTCAGCGGGTTGAGGATCTTCCACGGAAAATCAAGCGAACTGATATCCTTTATGATTTCCGCCTTGTTCACGGTGATTTTGCCGTCGGGTGTCCGGAAGCCCAGGCCGGGAAGCTTTGTATAATCGGCGCCTGAAGAATGGAGCCGGATGAATTCCGGAACGGCTATGTCGCCCTCGCCGACAAAAACAAAATCCGTGTCCATGGTGGTTTTAAGCGTGTGCTCAGGCACGGAGCTGATATGCGGGCCGCCCATCATCGTGACGATTTTCGGGTTTATTTTCTTGACGGCCTTTATAATTTCAGCAGCTTTCCTGAACTGCGCCGTCAAAACGCTTATACCCAGGTATTCCGGCTTGAATTCATTGATCTCTTTTTCTATCTGCGCCATGTCGCCGGCATTTTGCGAGGCCATGTCGTGTATTTTCACGCTATGGCCCTTGTTGATAAGCGCCGCGCCGATATATCCCAGCCCCAACATCGGCTGGGTGTAACGTTCAACCGGCAAACCAATCAGAAAAATCTTCATTTATTCCTCAATCAAATATTGTAGTTGCCGATTTATCGGCGATTTTTTGTTATCCCCTTCACAAACCCGTAATTCCAGAAAATAAGAGTAAATACCATCAGCGACAGGTAATTCATCGCCAGGTTCGGCTTGCGGGCCTTGGTTAAAAAATAAACATAACCCGTCAGCCCCGCCGCCAGCACCAGGTAAAGCCCCAGCTTAAGGTTCATCAACAGGATTGCCAGTTCAACCAGAAGCAATACCGCCAAAATCATCGGCACGTACTGGATTTTCCTGAAAAACCCGTGCATTTTCACCAGCTCGCCCTGGACTCTGCCGTAGTTCA
>MGVM01000062.1:4061-12156 GCA_001800495.1 Elusimicrobia bacterium RIFOXYB2_FULL_48_7 | reverse complement strand
AATTTCCTGAGGTTTTCGCAGCGGTAGTGGAAAACAACCGCCCCCGGATTAAACAACAGAATGTACCCCGCCTTTTTCAAGCGGTAATCAAATTCCACGTCCTCGCCTGGCCACATACCTTTAAGGAAACCGCCTGTTTTTTCAAATATTTCTTTCTTGTACATCACGTTGCAGGAAGGGTTGTGGCTGGTTTCCTGCATATATCTTTTTGAAAGGGCGGAATATTTCGGCTTGATATAATCCGTGATAAACCCGATTGTACTTAAAAATCCACCCAGCATCCTGCCGAAGCTTGTATCATCTTCGGGGCTCAATTGCAAGCCGCCTACGCCAACCACCAGTTTCAGGTCACGAACCGGTGTTTGCGGGTTGATAAAAGAAGACCCGGGTATTAATTCAAAACCCTTCATCAGTTCATTCAGCCAGCTAGGCGCTACCATGCAATCGGCATCGGTAAAAACCACGTACTCGCCATTTGCCTGCTTAACACCAAGGTTGCGCGCTTCCGACGGGCCCAACCCGGAGGTATCAATAACCTGCCAGGCGACGTCCTTGTTCTCAAGATTCCTGATCTTGAACGTGCTGAGTATTTCCTTTGTGCTGTCGGTAGAACCGTCGTTGACGACTATTACCTCGAAATTATGGTACCTGAGCCCAAAGACAGACCCGAGGCACTTTTTTATGGTCCTTTCCCCGTTCTTCACCGCAATAATAACCGAAATCATTGGGTTCATAATTTTTTTTACTTATTAGTTCTTTTGTTTTTTATATCTTCTTCAAGTTTGAACTTTAATGCCTGAAGGTCTAACTTGTCCTGTTCCCTGTATGATATCTTTGTAAGCATAAGGCCTTCGATATCAAGGGTTTTCACAGGCACATCGTCAAGATATATTATTTTTTCATGCTTTTTCAGACTTTCATAACTTTGCCCGCAGGCATTAAACAATAAATCAACAATTATTTCGTCGTATACCCTTATTGTGCTGTCATCCGAAGCCCCTTTATCGAACCAGGATAAATCTATATCCTTTGATGCTTTATCCGGGAGCACCAGCAAGGCATCAACTATCCTTTTTCCGTCTTCTTTATTCTGCTTGATCAAAAAATCAATATCATTTGTAGTTCTGTTTAAGCCCTGTGCATTTACGGCAAAACCGCCGATAAGCAGGTAATCAACATTTTTAGCGTTTAATGATTTGATAACCGCTTTCAGGTCATCTAATGTCGGTGGCCTGGGAGTCTTTTCATTTCCCATTTTTTGCTTTCTCCTTCTTCTGATCGGCAATATGGCTTATCATTAATTCCTTAAGATGTTTATCAGCCTCTTCATGGGTTTTATACCGAAAGGCCCCCTTTATCCTGGCAAGGCCGTTATAACCGAAAGCTTGGCGGATGCGCGCCATGTTCTCATTTAGCAAAGCTCCGCGCTTAAGGTTTTCCCCTGTCGGGCCCGGAGTTGAATCATCCCTGCGTTTTCCTACGATCCTCATTTTTTCACCTAAATATTATAAATTGAACTGTTGATTTTTAAGAACCAGCCAGAAATCACACTTCTACTACTTATCTTGACCCCCTCACCAGACCTTTCAGGTCGTCCTCTCCCTCGAGGAGAGAGGATAAAGGTGAGGGTGAATATTTTCTACAAAAACGTTGTACTATGGAACCATAAAGAGTTCCGATAATAGTCTTTATTTATTTTATTGCTATTTTAATAGCTTGTTTATGTTTTAATACAACGTCCTCTAAAATTACTTATCGTCTTTCTTCAATACGGAGTTTTCTGTCAAGTTCTTTTTCTGTCGGCAACGCCAGTTTATATTTTGACGCAAATATTTTATTATTCAAATTACCAAGCACATATTTGGAATAGACTACATTCTTTTTTGAAGTTAGAATAATACCCACAGGAGGATTTTCACCTTCGGCAGTTTCGTTCTCGCGGAAATAATTCAGGTAAAAATTCATCTGCCCGGCATCCGCGTGGGTTAGCTCTCCGCGTTTAAAGTCTACAAGCACAAAACACTTCAGAAACCTGTTATATAACACAAGGTCTATAAAGTAATGCCTGTTTATTATGGTAATACGTTTCTGGCGGGCAACAAAAGTGAAACCTTTGCCCAACTCAAGCAGGAAATGCTGTAGATTGTCAATCACTGCCTGTTCAAGCTGAGTTTCTGTATAGGATGTTTCTTCTTTAAGCCCAAGGAATTCCAGAATATATGGATTTTTAACAACATCTTCTGGCTTCTCAATAATTTGCCCTTTGCGTGAAAGTTCCTTGACTTTCTTCTTGTCTTTACTCAAACAAAGCCGTTCGTACAATAAAGAATCCATCTGCCGCCGTAATTCCCGCATTGACCAACCATTTTGTGCAGATTCAATCTCATAAAATGCCCGGGCATTAAGATTATCTTCTTTCATTAATTCACAGTAGTGTGACCAGGATAAAATCCGTGACGATGTCTCGGATTTTAAACCACTATAAGGTACTGATGATTTCCGAGACAGTGTCTCGGAAATCTTAAACACTTTGGGAAACTCCATATAAAGATGCCTCATATTTTCAAGATTATCAACAGAAAATCCTTTGCCAAAACGGCTCAACAAATCGCTTGATAACCTAATCAATACTTGTTCACCGTATTCTGCCCTAAGCTTGCCTTTTTGATAAAACTCTACGATTCGTCTGCCTACAAGCCAATATGTTATCACTTGAGTTGTGTCTATTTGCCTTAGCGCTGTATTTCGTCCCTGTATTATAATACCTGATACATCTGTGAGCAAACGCCCATAGCCTGTTTTGTTGGAATTGGTTGTTCTTAAATGGATTAGTTCTTTATCATTTTTCATTACCTTACCCCTCAAAACTGTTCTTTTTATATAGTTCTCTTACGGTTATAAAAATAAAATACTAACAAAAACCAGGCTCAACACTTTCTACAATTTCCCTAATTTAAGAAATTCTCAAGGTTTCTACCAGAAACACGAAGCCGATAAATCGGCAACTACGAAAAACAGGATTGCCACGCCCCGCCAAGCTGGGCCCGCAATGACAGTATATACAAATATTAACCAGAACCCCTATCGGGCCTGTTATTTCCCACCCAATAAGTACGAGATAAAGTTCTTGGCGCCGCGGAACTTGCGGTAAAGGTCCGCTTTGTTCGTGGTATTCAGCAGGAACTTTATCATATACGAAGGCCTGAAATAGAATCTCTTCAGGCCGGAATCAACAAGTTTATCTATCTGCTCCCTGGACATACCCGGGTATTCCACCACCCCAGCCTGCTCACCTTCCTGCCCAAGCCAGTCGGACCAGAGCTTTGATTTTAACCACCCTTCTGTTTCACACATCTTGAAATACCTGGTACCGGGAAAAGGCACAGCGCCGGAAAATTGAATGGTATCTAATCCGAGGTTCAAACCGAATTCAACGGTTTTATTTGCCGTTTCTGTTGTTTCCCCCGGCAAGCCGATAACGAAACACCCATGTACCTGGAGTTTTGCTTCCTTGGCAAGCTTCATAAAATTGCGGGCTTGTTCGATTGTGGTGTTCTTGTGCATTTTATCCAACAGTTCCTGCACGCCGGATTCGAAACCTACCAACAGCAGGCGGCAGCCGGCTTTTTTCATTATTTTGAACATCTCCGCATCGGCAGTATCGGCGCGGGCGTTGACCGAGAAGGTGATTTTCAAATTTCTGCGCATTATTTCTTCGCAGATCTCGATGGCGCGAGCCTTGTTTACCGTGAAAGTGTCATCTTCAAAGAAAAATTCACCGCCATTTAATACCTGCGGGCAAAGTTTTATGTCATTCTCAATTTCGTCCACCACGTTCTTAGGTGAGCGGAACCTGTACTTGAACCCGTGCATGGTCTGCGGCCAAAGGCAGAAAATACAGGCGTTCGGGCAGCCGCGGCCAGAAATCATATCTATATAAGGGTACATCTTGCCGCCATCAAAGTATTTCATCAGGTCCAGGTGGTGCCAGGCAGGGAATGGGAGGTCGTCCAGGTTGGCTATAAGGGGGCGGGGTGTGGTTCGCACCGGTTTGCCTTCCTTATAATAGGCAATGCCCGGGACCCCCTCCAGGTTCGGGTAGCTGTTGACTATGTCGCGGACGGTGTAATCATACTCGCCTATCGCGGCAACATCCACCATGCCTTTTGATTCTGTAAGGGTTTCTTCAGGCAATGCCGACACGTGCGGGCCCACCATTATGATTTTGGCGCCGCAGTTTTCTTTTATTATTTTCGCGCATTCAATATCGGAAAAAATGGAAGGTGTGGTGGAATCAAGAACGGCAAAATCGAACTTTTCCTGACGGGTTATTTCAGCGAGCTTGTCTTTTTCCCAGTCCATCGCGGGAAAATCGTACAATTTCACTTCGTGGCTGTCTTTTTCAAGCACGGCTGTTGCATAAGCAAGCCAGTCGGGCGCGCGCAAGACCCGGCCGCGGGTCCTGGCAGCCCAGCGCTGGGTGCGGCAAAATCCCGGGACAAAAGGTTCATTTACTACCAATATTTTCATGGTTATTTGTATTTTATCTGGAGCATACTGGTTAAAAACGCCGAGAAAACCGTCTGGATACCGAGGACTATGAAAATAAGTGCCATAAGCGCGGTTTTTAACTGCGCCCATTCATACGCCTGCGGGCTGACCGCGTTTATCCCGAAACCAAAACCGCCTTTCACCCAGGCAATAAGAATATAAGCGCAAATGCCCAGGCCTACCAGCAGAAATCCAAAACCTATGGATATTGCTCTTTCAAGGGTGAAAATCGAAAGCACCCATTTCGTGAAGTAGCTTTCTTCCAGCCCTATCTGGTGCGCGTAAATCTTGGCGGTCAGGCCGGTAGTGAAAATCTGCCAGCCAAGCAGGGTGACCATGCTTGAGAACACCATCACGTGGATGTCCCAGTTTCTCCCTGCGAAATATATGGGCCCGTAAAGGAAACGCAGGCACAGCAGGAGCCCGCCGAGAAACATTATTGCGCCCGGTGTCAGGAATAAATAGTTTGGGCTGTAAATCAGCATAAACCGGGTGTGCCTCCAGGCATCGCGCAGGGATGAGAGCTTGGTCTCACCTTTGCGGGGATAGTATTTTATTGTGACTTCGCCGATCTTTATTTTTTTCTTCATCGCGTGGATCACCATTTCGCTGGCAAACTCCATGCCGGTGGTATGAAGGCCCATCTTGTTGTAAGCGGCGCGGGTAAAAGCCCTGAGGCCGCAATGGGAATCGCTCACATTGCCGCCGAAGAAAAGGCGGAGCATGCCGGAAAGGATCGGGTTGCCGATGTAGCGGTGCGTCCAGGTCATAGCGCCGGGCAAAATTTCGCCCTTGAACCTGGAACCCATCACGAGGCCGCAGCCCTGCCTTAGCAAATTCACGAATTTAGGTATTTCACGGAAGTCGTAAGTATCGTCAGCGTCGCCCATCACAATGTATTGCCCATGCGCTTCGCTGATGCCGCGCCTTAAAGCGCTGCCATAGCCCTTTTCTTCCTCTTTTACGACCCTGGCTCCAAGCGAATTCGCTATTTCAGCCGATTTGTCGGTGGAACCGTTGTCAACCACAATGACTTCACCCTCGACGCCGGATTCCAGGAAACCCTTTTTGCACTTTTCAATGCAGGGCCCGATGGTTTGTTCCTCGTTAAGGCACGGCAGGACAACTGAAATTTCTATTGGCATTTTATTACCTCTTTGAGTAGCCGCAGGCCCGCAGGGGCCTGCGCAACCTCTTTCAGGGTTGCGGCTACAATTCAATTAATGAATTTATACTTAATTATCGTCCAGACGCCCTTGAAGGCGTCCTTCAACCCGATCTTCTTGCCTTCTTCAAGCCGGCGCGGATGGTAGCTTATGGGTTCTTCCACAACCTTGCAGCCCAGCTTGTGGAGTTTTATGCTTATTTCCGCTTCCATCTCATAGCGAAAGCTTTTGATTTTGAGTTTTTCAAAAACATCCTTTTTTATGAGCTTGTAGCAGGTATAGGTGTCGGTGTAACTGGTCCCGTAGAGCAGGTTCGTGAGGAATGTAAGGAACTTGTTGCCCATAAGGAATATTCTATAGATGTTGGGGTTGGGCTTCAGGAACCGTGACCCGTAAACAGCGCTTATTGATGCGTCGGCAAACCTTGCGAACAGCCGGGGTATCTCGTTGCAGTCGTATTCAAGGTCGGCATCCTGTATGCAGATAACATCGCCGGCGGAATTTTTCAGGCCGGTCTGGATGGCGCCGCCCTTGCCCAGGTTTTTTTCGTGAAAGATGACTTTAAGTCCGGTATGAGGTTGGGAAATCTGTAATTTGAGATTTGAGATTATCTCCCTGGTGCCGTCCGTTGAGCCGTCGTCAACGACTATGATTTCCTTGTCTATGGCCAGTGCACTGAGTTTCCCGAGTATTTCCTCAACAGTGTTTTTTTCGTTGTAAACCGGGACAATAATGGATAGTTTCATAATTGGGGTATATTCTCCATTTAGAAAAACTCTGTTAATATCCTGTTTGAGACAAAAAAACCTTTTGGCGTGATGAAAAAACGTCCGCCTGCCACACCCATATAGCCGTCTTTAACAAACCCGTCAATTACACCTGCGTATTTGCTGTGTATTTCCGGCGTGAGCTCCATCCCGGAGCGCATCCGCAGGCCCAGCATTATGGTTTCGCTCAACTTGCTCTCCGCGCCGGGCCGGTCGGTTTCTTCCTTGATTTTGTCTGTTCCAGCGTTTTCAATGTATTTTTCAAGCGACACAGTATTTTTACAGCGCGCGGCGTTTGCGTGCGAAACCGCGGAGCAGCCAATACCTGTATATTCACCGTTGCGCCAATAGTTCTTGTTGTGCTCGCATTCGTAACCGGGAAGCGCGAAATTAGATATTTCGTAGTGGCTGTAACCGGCGCCGGTAAGCATTTCCACCGCGCCCCGGTACATTTCAGCGGTTGTTTCGTCATTAACAGCCACCCCGTCCCTCCCGAATTGTGTTTCCGGTGATACCGTGAGACAGTAGGCGGATATGTGCTGCGGTTTCAGTTCAACTGCTTTTTTCAATTCTACCAGCCAGCCTTTTACTGTCTGTCCCGGAATGCCGTAAATCAAGTCAATATTTATATTTTCAAAACCCGTCATCAGGGCCAGGGCGTATTTTTCAAGGAAATCAGCGGTGCTGTGGATCCTGCCCAGTGTCTGGAGGTGTTCATCAAGGCAGCTCTGAACACCGATGCTGAGGCGAGTTTTCCGGTCAAAATCAAGCAGGGCCTCAAGTTTGTCTTTCGACAAGCTCTCAGGATTTGATTCAAAAGTAAATTCCTTCAAGCCTGAACAGTCAAAGTTATCACGTATTATCCCCAGCAGTTGTTTTATCTGCGCGGCTGACAGCATGGAAGGCGTGCCCCCGCCAACAAATAGAGTGTTAATTTCACATTTGAGATTTGATAGTGACAGGATTTCCCTTTCCAGCGCCTGCAGGTAAGCGGGAATAAATTCCTCCCTGCCGGGGTAGGAAGTGAAATCGCAGTATTTGCACTTGCTCCTGCAAAACGGTACATGAACGTACAGGTTCATTTTATAATTCTTATCCTTGTCACCGGCCAGTAAATAACCAGCGCCTGGCCTTTTAATAGTTTATAAGGAAGCGGGCCCCAGAAGCGTGAATCAAAGGACTTGTCCCTGTTGTCGCCCATTACGAAATAACACCCTTCCGGCACTTTTATCGGCCCGAAGTTATCGCGTATGGGAAGGTTCAGCTTCGCGAAAGAACCCTGTTCCCAGGATTTCTGGTAATCCGCATGGTTCTTGAATATCTTTATCTTCGGCTGGGTGTAATTGGTTTCATAGATTTTGTAAGGCTCCGCCTGGAGCTCGCCGTTGACATAAACATTCTTGTCCTTTATTTCTATAGTGTCGCCGGGCAGGCCTATCGCCCGCTTGATAAAATCCTTAGTGATACCTTTTGCTTTTTCTTCATCCGAAAGGGCTGTGTCCGGGCACTTGAAGATCACAATGTCCCTGCGGCGGATGCTCCTTAAAGGCAGTATTTTTTTGCCGTCGGTCAGCGGAACATGGATGCCGTAAATGAACTTGTTCACGAACA
>MGVM01000062.1:0-4044 GCA_001800495.1 Elusimicrobia bacterium RIFOXYB2_FULL_48_7 | reverse complement strand
AACGCCTGCACGATGAAAAACATGATTATGGAGGCAAAAATCACTGCCGACCAGATGGTGTCCGCCCATTCAAGCGCGGACAGGTACAATTTCGAATTGGCCAGGTTCTGTTTCTTTTCCTTGATGTAATGCATGACCTGCGCTAGAATCAGCACAATAACGCCTGCGATAAATAATTTGGTTTCCACGATAAGCTCCTCAGCCCCGAAACCTATAGGTACAAGGGTTTCGGGACTTCACCCTGTTCAGTCTTGTATTTTAAGCAGCGCCAAAAATGTTTCCTGGGGGATTTCAACCCTTCCGAACTGTTTCATCTTCTTTTTGCCCTCTTTCTGTTTTTCCAGCAGTTTGCGTTTTCTAGATATATCTCCGCCGTAGCACTTTGCTAATACGTCTTTTTTTATCGCGCTGATGTCGTCCCGGGCCACAATCCTGTTGTCCGCCTTGACCTGCAGGGGAATCTGGAACATTTGACGGGGGATAGTTTTCCTGAGTTTTTCGATCAGCCTGTTGGCGATTTTTTCTATGTTGGACTCGTGCACAATATAGGAAAAAGCGTCCACGACCTCGTAATTGATCAATACTTCAAGCTTTTCCAGATTGGATTTTTTGTACCCGGTCTGTTCATAATCAAACGACGCGTAGCCCCTGGAAACCGATTTAAGCGCGTCATAAAAACCTACGATAATTTCCGCCAGGGGCATATCAAATATCATGACAGACTTAAAACCTTCCAGCTGGCGTATTTCCACCACTTTCCCCCTGTTGCCCTTGCAGAGCTCAACGACGTTGCTCGCATACTGCGTCGGGGTGACTATCGTCGCGTTGACATACGGCTCCTCAATATAGTCTATGTCGTTAAAGGAAGGGATTTTTGCCGGGTTGTCCATTTCATATATTTTTTCGTCATTTTTCATCTTTATCCGGTAATTGACGTTGGGCGATGTTATAAGGATTTCCGCGTTGAATTCACGTTCCAGCCGTTCTTTCACTATTTCCAGGTGCAGGGAACCCAGGAACCCGCAATGGAACCCTGGCCCCAGGGCGCTTGAACTGACATTCTTATAGATCAAAGAAGCATCCGTAAGATTGAATTTCTCTAGCGCAAAACGCAAATCTTCGTACCCGCTGGTGCTCACAGGGAAAATACCCGCGAAAACGAACGGCTTTGCGTCAATCCAGTCGCTCTCTATTTTCTGCTGGCTTTTCCCGGATTCCACTATGGTGTCGCCTATTTTCACGTCATGGATGTTTTTTATCCCGGCTACAATGAATCCCACTTCGCCGCTTGAGATCACGTCCGTGGGTATCATTTTTATGGCAACTACGCCGGTTTCCAGGACTTCGTAGGTTTTATTATTTGAAAGCAATGTTATTTTCATTTTCGGCTTTATCTCGCCGTCGAAAACCCTGACATAAACCACAACGCCGCGGTAGGAATCATAAAAAGAATCAAAAACCACCGCTTTCAGGTCAGCCTCTTTGTTTCCCACGGGCGGCGGCACTCTTTTTACTATTGCCTCCAGGATATCGTCCACCCCTTTGCCGCTTTTCGCGCTGACCTTTACCACGTCGTCTTCTAACTCCAGGATATCAAGAATCTGCATCTCGGTACCCTCAATGTCGGCGGTAGGCAGATCAATTTTATTTATTACGGGGATAATTTTAAGGTTGTGTTTTTTCGCGATTGATGTATTTGCAAGGGTTTGCGCCTCAACGCCCTGCGAGGCGTCTACGAGCAGCAGCGCGCCCTCGGACGCGATTATCGCGCGGGAAACTTCGTAGGAAAAATCCACGTGCCCTGGAGTATCGATCAAGTTAAGAATGTAATCGGTCCCGTCTTTCGCCCGGTAATTCAGCTTGACGGTTTTCGACCTGATAGTGATGCCTCTCTCGCGCTCCAGGTCCATGCTGTCGAGCATCTGGGGTTTTGACTGGTCAAAACCGGAGGTGTGAGTGTATTCAAGGATTCTATCGGCGAGGGTGCTCTTGCCGTGGTCTATGTGCGCGATTATGCAGAAATTACGGATGTTCATTGTGGGTGGCTTTTCTTTAGCGCGGTTACCGCCACTTTCCTCTCATGGGTCGACAGGACTTCATTCGCCAGGTCCTTTGCGTCGTTCAATGTGCTGTTCCTGATAACTTTTTTAATTTTCGCCACGGAGGCCGGCGGCACGCTGAATTCGTCCAGGCCCAGTCCCAGGAGCATTTTTGTGAATGAAATATCCGCCGCCATCTCTCCGCACATGCCGACCCATTTACCCGCGTTGTGCCCTGCGTCTATGATGTGTTTTATCAGCCGCAGGATCGAAAGGTGCATGGGTTCATACATGTAGGCTACGGATTCATTGGTCCTGTCCACCGCGAAAGTGTACTGGATAAGGTCGTTGGTCCCTATTGAAAGAAAATCAGCTTCGCAGGCGATCATGTCCGCCGTGAGCGCGGCCGAAGGTATTTCTATCATGGCTCCTGTTTCTATTTTATCGTCGAAATCCTGCTTTTTGCTTTTCAGCTCGTGTTTTACCTCTTCAACAAAATTCTTGGCTGTTATCAGTTCGTCCACGCTTGCTATCATAGGGAACATTATCTTGATTTTGCCGTGCGCGGAAGCCCTTAAAATCGCGCGCAGCTGTGTTTTGAACATTTCCGGGTTCTTGAAACAAAGCCGTATGGCCCTCAGGCCCAGGAAAGGGTTGTTTTCGCGCATGAATCCTTCAAAACCCAGCTGCATCAGCTTGTCTCCGCCGAGGTCCAGGGTCCTGACTATCGCCGTGTGCGGATGTATTTTATGCACGATGGTCTTAAGCGCTTCATACTGGCTTTCTTCTGAAGGCATCTTATTCTCTTTAAGGAACATGAATTCCGTGCGCAATAACCCGATCCCCTCCGCCCCGGAGTTTAAAATTGCTTTTAGTTCTTCGGGCGAATCTACATTGCAGGCGATAACAACCTTGTGAGCGTCCAGTGTTTGTGCCGGCAGGTCCCTGAGCTTGTCCAGCTCGTGCCTTTCTTGAAGTTCTATTTCATGTTCATGCTGGTAATTTTCCAGGGTCTTCTCGTCCGGGTTGATTATTACCAGGCCCTGGTTCCCGTCTACAATGACGTAATCGTCGTGGTTCGCCGTGGCGGTTATGTTCTTCAGGCCCACTACAGCCGGTATATCAAGGTCCTGGGCGAACAGGGCGATATGCGAGGTTTTGCTCCCGACATCCGTGACAAAAGCCCCTACTTTCCTTTCCTTAAGCTTTATCGTATCGGAAGGCCCCAGGTTGTGCGCCACGATCACGGCGCCGTTATGCGCCTCCGTGATGGACCTGCGGTAGGGTCCGGTCAACTGCCTCATGATCCTTTTCCCTATCTCCAGCACATCGTTTTTTCTTTCGCGGAAATATTCATCGTCGATTTTCTCGAACGACTGCACAACTTTTTCCACCGTGGTCCACAGCGCGTATTCCGCGTTCACGTGCTCGTCGTTGATCTTCCTGGTCACGTCCCTGTCAAGCAGGGGGTCCTCAAGCATCAGCAGGTGCGCGTCGGCCAGCAGCACGTGTTCTTTTCCGAAAACTTTTATTATTTCCTTCTTTGCCGTAAGCAGTTCGTCTTTTACCTTGAAAATCGCGCCCTGGAAACGGTCTATCTCCTTCTTGACATTCTGCTTTTGGATCTTTTTCGGAACGATCGCGAATTCTTCTTCCTCGATCAGGAAAATCCTTCCGATGGCGATGCCGCCGGAAGCGATTATCCCCTTGAATACGTTTGTTTTGTTTTTGTCCATGTTATTCCTTTTTAATGCCCCATGCCACGCGCTTGGAAGCGTATGGGGCAGATTACCTACTCTTCATTAAATTTATTGTCTATGAGTTCGGATACTTTGTCCATGAATTCCTGCTCGTCTTCCCCGTTTATTACCACGCGCACCTGGGAACCCATCTCCGCCGCGAGCGTCATGAGCCCCATGATGCTTTTCCCGTCGACTTCCTGTTCGCCCTTGAAAACCTTTATTCCCGACCTGTATTTCGTCGCCAGCTGGACAAACATTGCCGC
>MGVM01000061.1 GCA_001800495.1 Elusimicrobia bacterium RIFOXYB2_FULL_48_7 | reverse complement strand
GCAAAAATCGGGCCCTTGATGAACCTGTAATTTCTTTTGCCCTTGTCATCCTGCTCTATGACTTCCGTGCCGGTGATATCCGAAGGCATCAGGTCCGGGGTAAACTGAATTCTTTTGAAATGCAGGTCAAGGATTTCGGAAAGCGTGGATATAAGGAGGGTTTTCGCTAGCCCGGGAACACCCACTATCATACAGTGCCCGCGGGCAAAAAGCGCTATGAGCAGTTCATCAATCACCTGCTCCTGGCCGATGATGACTTTCTTCAGCTGTTCAACTATTAATTTGTGCCCCGCGACTAACTTTTCAACAAGTTCCAAGTCTTTCTTTTGCGTTGTCATACCTGCTCCAAAAAGCATTATTTGTCTTCGGGGTATTTTACTTTAATTTGGAAGGTTTTTCAATGTTCCATTTTGGCCTTTGCCAACTTTTGCGGAACTCCTCAACGGAAGCGTTAACAACTGCGTTATTTTCACCGTTTTTATCTATAAAACACACAAAATCCAGCTGTTGTTTCTTTCCCCCGTATTCCTCATCAAACTTTTGGACTATATCGTTCGGGCTCAGAAGGGAATAACCGGCGACATCGCTTAACTTAAAATCCAACCCGTTTTCATCCTTATCCGGCTCATAAACCTTGTATATTAATTCACTGCAAATAAGCTCGGAATCTGTTAAGAAATCAAAGTCAAAATCATACGGCCTGCCGAAGCATGAAAACGCTTTTATAACAGCGCGGGCAATATCCTTTTTATCTAATCTTGGCCTGAGTACGGCTATATAATCAAAATTGCCGGAATACTCAATACTCGCAAATGAAACACCTCTTGTTATTGCCTCAATAATCCTTTTATTGTGGTTTTGTTCAGCTGATAGAAGCCCTGACTGGTAAGCCGCCGGGTAAGTAGTGCTCAAATATGCCTCAAAATCACCATCAAGACATCCCATCTCCCTGAGTAATATATCCACATCGGAATCTTTAAAGTATTCCTTTCTCTCATCGGGAGTGCCGATATAAAGCGCCGCGTGGGTCCAAAATCCGGGTATACCTATCAAAGCTACGGCATCTTCATGCCTTTCAAGAAGTATATCCCCTGGCTTTAAACCAGGCAGTATCTTTTTAATCTCATCCTGCGGTATATTATTATTGATATGCGCGGCGCCGCGGTTTGTGAGAACCTCAGCAAGGCCGGCACGAACCGGAAAATAAGCCATACCTTTGGCTATTTCAAAGATGTTTGAAACCATAAGAGCTTCCCCGGTCCCTAAACCCATTTTCCAGATAACAGAAGAATCATCGGTGATCAGATCATCCATGTCCGGGTTGGGACTGTTTGAAACCACGCTATATACGGCCTGCACGGAAGCGAATTTAAGGGCAGGAAGCAAGTTTAAATACCTGAGCTTAAAAGCTGAGTAAGTCCCTGAGGGCAAACCCAGCTCCATCAACGGTTCATTGAAAACAGTATTGAACCCGGGGTCGTTTTCGACGATGTTGATAAATTCCAATGCAAATCTGTATTCCGTAAGAAATAACGCGTTAAACAACCTGAACGAATCTGACTTTATATCTTCATTCTTTATTTCTTCAAAGGTTTCATAGTATTTTGAAAGCGAATCCAAGGCAAGATAATAATCCAGGTAACTCTGCCACACAGATAACGCCTCTTTCTTGATTTTTGGTTTCAGCAACCTGGATTTGGTGTACTTTTTGGAAGGAAACACATCTTTTTGGTCAGACATATACTGCAACAGCCGCGATAGCTCGTTATGATATACCAGGAACATCGATTGGTCGTCATCTAACCTGGCATAAACCGCTTCTTTTTCAGCGCTACTCGCAAAAGACGCGATATCTTCCGCAAAACAATTTGAAAACCCAAACAATAACGCTAAAAATACAAGTTTTTTCATCTCATTAAAAAACCGCAATATTCGATCCATCTTTGCGGTTTAATCCCGTTAACCTTATTTCCTAACTACGTCCCCGCCCTACCCCCTGGGGTGGTACTTCTTGTGGAGTTCTTTGAGATGTTCACGGTCAACGTGGGTGTATATCTGAGTGGTGGATATGCTTGAATGGCCCAGCATCTCCTGCAGGACACGCAAATCGGCCCCGCCGGTCAGAAGGTGCGTGGCAAAGGCGTGCCGGATGCTGTGAGGCGAGATTTTGCGGGTGATACCCGCTTTTGCTGCGTATTTCTTGATCTGGTTCCAGAACTCCACCCGGCTGAGCGCCTTGCCGAACTTGCTTACAAAAAGCGCTTTAGCGTTGGGGTACTTTTTGTCCCTGAACTCAATATATTTTTCAATGCAAAAAATCGCCCGTTTACTTATTGGGACAATACGCTCTTTCCTGCCCTTGCCGATTACCCTCACATAACCTACCTTAAGGTCCAAGTTGCCCTTTTCCAGGCCTACAAGTTCCGATACTCTAAGGCCTGCGGCGTAAAGCAGTTCAAACATCGCTTTGTACCTTATGTCGCGCTCGTTCTTGTCAGGCATTGTATTGAGAAGCTGTTTCATCTCATCAATGCTTAATACCTGCGGCAAGCGTGAAGGGATTTTCGGCAGACGGATGTTGATTGTAGGGTCAACAGTGGTATGCTCATCCAGTATGAGGAACTTGTAGAAATGCCGCAGGGATTCTATGAGCCGGAATATGGATTTTTCATGCAGGGGCGAGTCTTTTTCAAATTTGCGCTGCATTATGTATTCAACTATCTCGTCCTGGTGAATTTCCGTGACGTTCCTCTTGGTTTTTTCAAGATGCTGGAAGAAGAGTTTCAGGTCACTGCCATACGACATAACAGTGTTTTTTGCCAGGTTTTTTTCAACCGCCAGGTACTGGAGGAAGGATTCAAGGAGTTCTTGGTTTTTCATTTTTTAGCAAAGCTGCGGCTACAATAATTAAGCTACGTCGCCGATAAATCGGCAACTACATTTAAGACTTAAAGTACGGGTTATGTTCTAGTTCGCCGCCAATCGTGCACTGATTGTCGTGCCCGGGGTAAATTTTGTACTCGGATGGCAGTTTCTTAAGCTTTTCCAGGGATTTTTTTAGGGTTTCTTCATCACCATCCGGAAGGTCTGTCCTGCCCACGAATTCGCAGAAAAGGGTGTCGCCGGTGAACACGAAACCGTCGCCTATCAGACAGATACCGCCCTTTGTGTGGCCCGGGGTATGGATAACTTTAAGTTGATTGCCTTCAAAGTCGATTATATCGCCCTCTTCAAGCAGTTTGTCGGCTGGCGGTGATTTTTCGGATATCCCTACGAAGCCAGAAAGGTTCTTCTTTGGGTTAACAAGACAATCCGTGTCAAGTTTATGGATTGAGATGGGTATGTTGAATTGTTTCTTTAGCGCTGAGTTTGCGCCGATGTGGTCGTAGTGGCCGTGAGTGTTGATTATGCCCGTTGGGATAAGCTTGTCTTTGCGGATTTCCCCGATTATCTTTTCCGCTTCGTCACCAGGGTCGATTACAAGGCACTTCTTTGATCTACTATCAATAAGAAGGTAGCAGTTTGTCTGTATGGGGCCGACAACTATGGTTTTAATTAACAACGGGATTGCCACGGCGCGCCTTCCTTTGTCAGCCGGCCTCGCAATGACATTTTATTTGCGTTTTTTTGAGCTTTCAGGTTTTTCCTGTTTTTCTGTTTTAACGTCGCTGCTGTCCTGCATTACATTTCTTCCCGGGAGCAGCTTTTCTTTTATGAGTTTTTCTATTTCATCTGCGACAGAAGGGTTTTCTTTCAGGTAAACTTTCGCCTGGTCATAGCCCTGGGCTATTTTTTCGCCTTTGTAGATAATCCAGGTTCCTGTTTTTTCAAGCACCTGGTTTTCAATACCCATATCTATCAGGAATCCTTCGCGCGGGATTCCCAGGCCGAAGATGATCTCGAATTCCGCCTGCCTGAACGGCGGCGCGACTTTGTTTTTCACTACTTTCACGCGGACTCTGTTGCCTACGATTTCGTCGCCCTTTTTGATTTTTTCAATCGAGCGGATATCAAGGCGGATCGAAGAATAGAATTTAAGCGCGAGGCCGCCGGGTGTGGTTTCAGGATTTCCGAACATTATGCCGACCTTGTGGCGTATCTGGTTTATGAATATGACCACAGCTTTTGATTTGGATATGCAGGAGGTAAGTTTTCTAAGGGCGTGCGACATAAGGCGCGCCTGGAGGCCTATCTGGGTCTCTCCCATCTCGCCTTCGATTTCCGCTTTCGGCACGAGCGCGGCGACAGAATCGATCACTATAACGTCAACCGCGCCGGAACGCACAAGGCGCTCGGTAATCTCAAGGGCCTGCTCTCCAGAATCCGGCTGGGAGATGTATAGATTTTCAACATCAAGGCCAAGGTTTTTTGCGTAAGTGGGATCAAAAGCGTGTTCCGCATCAATATAAGCGGATATGCCGCCCAGTTTCTGCGCCTGAGCAGCTATTATCATCGCCAGCGTTGATTTGCCACCAGCTTCAGGGCCGAATATTTCAATTATCCTGCCACGGGGCACGCCGCCTACACCCATTGCCACATCAAGCGGAAGGGCGCCGGTCGGGATAGTTTCCATCATCATCCTGGGCGATTTTTCACCTAATTTCATAATTGCTTCCTTGCCGAAGTCCTTTTCAATCTGGGTGATAGCTGATTCCAATGCTTTTGCTTTTTCGTCTTTTGACATTTCGTCTCCTTGTGAATGCCCCATGTTACCCGCTTAGAAGGGTATGGGGCACTCTACTTTCTCCTGTGTTTTAGATTTTTACTGTTCGTATTAATACCTGAAGGATGATATTGCTATATATTCCTGCGAGTACGTCGTCCGCTACTATTCCCCATCCGCCGCTGAGTTTCTGAATTCTCTTTATGAAAAGCGGCTTTACTACGTCAAAAAACCTGAAAAGAGCGAACCCGATGAACACAATGGTAAATGTTTTCGGCAAAAATGCCATTGTGATTAAAAAACCGATTACTTCGTCTATCACAATCCTGCGGCTATCTTCTGTTCCGTATATTTTATCAGCTGCAGCCGAGATAAAAACTGAAACCAGAGCCAAGGCTGAAAGAACAATCAAATAGGCTATCGGATTAACGGGCATTACCCAAAGGTACACAATAGACGCCAAAAGGGTTCCAAAAGTTCCCGGCGCAAGCGGAATGTAGCCGGCGCCCAGCCCTGATGAAAGGAGCAAAACTATTTTTTTCCTCATTTCTCGGTGTCCAGGATGAGAACATCCTTGTTCTTGTTGAGGTATGCGACTCCTGAATAAACCGTGAGCACCGTCACGTATAACATTATCCAGAAAGGAGCGTGCGAAAGAAACTGCCCCATGAAGGGATAGGTCATCAGAATATGCTTTTTAAATGAATTCATGATCAGAATCAAAAGGATGATGATAATACCGACAATCTGGGATGTGGTTTTGAATTTTCCTGTCTTGTCGGCGGCTATCACCCTGTCGTGTGAAACCGCCACCAGGCGCAGGCCGGTGATTATGAAATCCCTGGAGATTATGAAGACCACCATCCATGCCGGGATGTGCAGTTCTTTCAGGCTTACGAATGAGATGAATGCCGCCGATATTATAAGTTTATCCGCCAGCGGGTCCAGGAAAATTCCAAATTTCGTGACTGACTTGAATTTACGGGCAAGCATCCCGTCAAAAAGGTCAGTGACGCCCGCGATGATGAAAATAAAAAGGGCAAAAACCCTGGTCCAGACATTGTCAAAGAACATGAATGTCATAAAAAAAGGCACCAGGACTATGCGCAGCAAGGTAAGTTTTGTGGCAATGTTTACTTTATTGAAAAGATTGATCATTGTTATTTGAACATCCTCAACACTTCGGCGCCTTCGGGGATTTTGAAGTTGAATGTTTCATCCGGTATTTCAGCACCCGGCTTGTACGACAGTATCTCGGTGGTTGCGGTGATATTTTCAGCGATGAACTTGCTTTTTACCGGGTAATAGTCCGTCTTTGAAATCCAGAGATAGAATTTAAATGAACTGCCCAGTTGGGCGTCAAACATTGACTTGATCTTCTTTTTGGGGGTCAGCAGGAGGATATAATTTTTCTCGTCTTCAGAATCAAGGACGAATTTGTAAGTTTTGTTGAGGTCTGTCACTTTACCCTTGGGGTTATAGAGCCCCGGCAGGAAGTAACCGATGCCCTTCCAGTTTTTCCACTGGTCCACCAGAACCTGGTTGGCCTCAACATTATACGCCCAGAGTTTTTCCCCGTTTGAAACTATCACCTGCTTTATTTTGTCCTTTGCAGGGGAGGTGAACGTCTGGTAATATAACTTGTCGGGATGCTTGTATTTCAACTGGCCAATGAAAGTATTTGTTTCATTGATGATGGAAAAGCTCATTTCCTGGGAGAATTCAAGTTCAATGGACTTGATTTTAGTTTCATTTTCAGCTATTCTCGCAAGAATCTCGTCCAGCAAGGGTTTTTTGCCCTGGGCGTTCAAAAAAGGAACAGCAAGGAACAAGAACAGAAAGGCAACTATGGTTTTTTTCATGACTAACCTGCAGGCTGGGAAGAAAGGTATTCGTCTATTTTTTCAAAATTTATATGCCACTTGTTGGTGCCTTCAGGCTTGAAAATAAAACCGTTCATTTCAAGCCGGCTCAAAATATCTGTAGCGCGGGCTGATGAACCAAAATGCGCTTTCAGGAGATCCTGTGAGACCCTTTTTCTTTCCTGCACCAGTTTAAGAGCTTCCTTTATATAATCTTCAAGTTTTTCGTCTTTCTCGCCATGGCCTTCCGTCTCTTTCTTTAAGAATTCATCATATGAAGGCTGAATGCCCTGCTTTTTAATGAACGTGACTATCGATTCAACTTCTTTCTCCGAGACATAGGAACCCTGTATACGCTCTGCTTTGGGCGCTCCGGTAGGCAGGAAGAGCATGTCCCCCCTGCCAAGCAGGTCCTCCGCCCCCATGGCGTCCAGAATGACCCTGGAATCAACCTTTGAGAGCACCTGGAACGCTATCCTGGAAGAAAGGTTAGCTTTTATAACGCCTGTTATAACGTCAACCGACGGGCGCTGGGTGGCAAGCAGAAGGTGTATTCCTACCGCTCTTGCCATCTGCGCAAGGCGCTGGATGTTGTCTTCCACTTCCTTGGCCATTAACAGCATAAGGTCAGCAAGTTCGTCTATAATGACAACAATATAAAATTCCTTGGCCAAGTTGTTTGCAAGTGCGTATTCGTTATAACCGTCAATGTTCCTCACGTTGGCCTTGGCAAACTTTTCATAGCGCTGTTCCATCACTTTTACAAGCGAACCAAGCGCTTTAGCGGAATGCTTCGGGTTGGTAATCACCTGGGCCTTTTCCGGCGGAACCGTGGGGTCGTAAACGTGAGGCAACCCGTTGTAAGCCGGCAGCTCAAGGCGTTTCGGGTCGATGAGCAGGAACTTCACCTCGTCAGGGCGCGCCTTGTAAAGAATTGAAGTAAGAATGGAATGAATACAGACGCTTTTGCCCGAGCCGGTAGCGCCCGCAATCAAAAGATGCGGCATCGGTATTATGTCAGTTACAACCGGCCTGCCGTCAGCCGTTTTTCCCAAGCCTATGCTTAATTTTGATTTTGAGTTCTGAAATTCCTGTGAAGAGAATATTTCCCTGATACCTATAATTCTCCCTTTGGGATTCGGGATTTCAACCCCGACGGCTGCTTTCCCGGGAACGGGGGCGACCATACGCACGCTTTGGACTTTCAGGGCAAGCGCCAGGTCGTTGTTAAGCGCGGTAATCTGCTGTATTTTTACCCCAGGGTCTGGCGTAAGGTCGAAACGGGTAACCGTAGGGCCAGGGACTATATCGTTGACCTTTGCCATCACGCCGAAGCTCGCAAGGGTCTGTTCCAGGATAGCCGCTTTCTGTATGAGCGCTTCATGCTGGTATTCCTGGTCCAGCTGGGGTGTAGTTGAAAGAATATCAAGAGGCGGGAGCTTGTATTCCACAGGCGGTTTTGCGAGCACGGGCGCGGCCGCGTTCACTGCCGCCTTGTCAATTTTCGGTTTTTCCAGCTTCGGTTCAATTTTTGGCTTGGATTCTTTTATCTGCGGTGTTACCGGGATTACGGGCTTGGGCTGTTCAATAATCCTGGGCGCGGGCCTGGGGAGAGTGATCTCCGGCTGGAGCTGCGGCTCTGCCTTCTTTGCGGCTGAGACGGGCCTCCCGGCTCCGGGTTTCCTGGATTTTTCCCTGGCGCCCTGCCATTGCCTGATGTCCTCATTGATGCTCTTGAATACATAGCGGACCACATCAATAAGGGATATATTGAAAAATACGGACAAGGTATAAATGAGGGCAAGCGAAATCACGACCGTGGCGCCTATAGGGCCGAAAAGGCGCATGAAAAAATCGCGCAGGATAACACCGATTTTTCCACCGTGATTTGTATCCTGGAAGAACCCTATCATCGAAAGCAGGGCGCAGGAAGACAGGAAAACACACAGTCCTGTTACCATGCTCAGCGTTTTTACTTTTTTTGTCCTGAACAGTTCTACGGAGAAAGCTATCAGGAACAACGGAAAGACAAGGGCAGCCTTTCCGAACATGAACCCGAACTGCTTGGCAAACCACCTGCCTATGATGCCCGACTGTTCCGGCATAACGACGCAGTAAAGCATGGCAATCCCGAGGACCAGGAGCGTGATCGCCTTTAATACGCTTGATTTCCCGTCTTTTGCCTTGGTTTTGGCCTGAAATATTGTGTTCTGGACTTTATTCCGGTAAGACCTGTTTGACTTGAACATGCCTGAAGACATAGGGTTTTATTTTACCAGGGAAACGAACAGAACGTCTTTCTCCTGGTTCATTTTTATCTTGTTTTCGCGGGCAAGCCAGCCAAGCGCCATGAAAAGCGTTGAATTACTGATCTTAAGGTGAAATTTTATTTTCACCGCGTCAACTTTTTCGTGGCTTGAAAGGTAATGCCAGATTTTGCCTGCAACTACGCCGATTGTTTCTTCCATAGAAAAATTAGTCAGATATGGCGAAGAGGTCCTGCCCGGAATTAACGGGTTTGCCGTTCTCTACCAGGAGCTTGATGATTTTGAGTTTTTTGTCAGCCTTGATCTCGTTCATCACTTTCATTGCTTCAACTATGCAAAGCGTCGCCCCCTGGTTGACTACGTCACCTTCCTTGACGTAAGGAAGAGACGTAGGCGAAGGAGCCCGGTAAAATACGCCGTTGAGCGGGCATTTGATCGTCTGCGAATACGCCTGCTCAGCGGCCGGCGCAGATTGTGCGGCCTGGGTGTCCTGAATAACCACCGTTTCCTGGCGCGCGACTGTTTTTACTTTCTTCCCGGGCCTTTTGATCCTGACATAAAAATCCCGGTCTCTGAATTCGATCTCCTCCAGCTTTTCCTGCACCGCAAGCTTGTAGAGGGTTTCAATCATCTCTTTTTTGGGGTCATTGGTTTTCATCTTATTACAGAGCCGCCTTCCTTGACAGCACCAACCTGCCCTGGCTGTCTATTTCAAGAGCTTTCACTATCATCTCGTCGCCTTCTTTGCAGATATCGGTGACTTTATTCACCCGTTTCTCGGCAAGCTGTGAGATATGGACCAGCCCTTCTTTCCCGGGCATCACTTCCACGAAAGCGCCGAATTCCATGATTTTCACTACTCTGGCCTTGTAAATTTTACCTATTTCAACTTCCGCGGTCAGGGCTTCCACTCTCTGCCTCGCGAGGTCTATGCCTTTTTCATCCAGGCTGGAAATAAAGACTCTGCCGTCATCCTCGATGTCGATCTGGGTGCCTGTTTCCTCGAGTATCTGGCGGATGTTCTTTCCTCCGGGGCCGATAAGGCCGCCAATCTTTGACTGCGGGATCTGCAATATCAGCATGCGGGGCGCGTAGGACGAAAGGTTTGCCCTTGGCGCGTCGATGGTTTTGTTCATGA
>MGVM01000060.1:8911-11980 GCA_001800495.1 Elusimicrobia bacterium RIFOXYB2_FULL_48_7 | reverse complement strand
GGCCTGCCTATGGGCAATTTAGGCGCTTTTGCCGCATCATTCAATTACATGAACAACGGGATCTTTGAAGGCCGTGACAGCGCGGGAAATTTGACAGGCAGTTACACCGCCGGAGACTTGGGCGGCAGTATCGGCTGGGGCAGAGAATTCTTCACGGACATTTCCCTTGGCGCGGCAATAAAGTACAACCAGCAGACATTGGCCGGCACGGCCTATTCAGCCACGGCAATGGATTTAGGCGTGTTATGGAGCGCTACTTCGCGGTTAAACCTTGGCTTGACCTATTCTAATTTAGGGACCAAGGTGGCAAACAGCACGCTTGATTCCGGCATGCGCTTAGGCGCGTCCTATGAACTGGAAAAAGGCCTGCTATTGGCTATTTCCAGCGAGCTGAAAGCCGAGGGCGGTTTTGAAAGCGCGCAGGTGGGCGTGGAAAGCTATGTTCATCCCCGGCTTGCTATCCGCGGCGGATACGTGCTTAACTTTACAGATTCGCAGCTTGAGGGCTTAACCGGCGTAACCGCCGGCATAGGCGTACAAATAGTGAAGAACCTTACGTTTGATTACGGTTATCTTCCTTACGGAGAACTGGGCGTTTCCCAGCGGGTCAGTTTAACCTATAAATTCGGCTGCCCGGAAGAAGCAAAACCGGCCCCGGTAGCTGAAGTTAAACCGGAACCGGTTCCTGCGCCGAAGCCACCCGAGCCAATTGTTGTTGAAACGAAAGTTATCATCCTTGAGAAGGAAAAGATCGTGATCCTTGAGGATGGGCATTTCGAATTCGATTCAGTGGCCCTTACAAAAACAGGGGTGAAGGCAGTGACAGAGAATATCCAGATTTTGAAAGATAACCCGGAAGCAAAGATCCGCGTTGCAGGGTATACCTCTGCCTCGGGTACAGATGAGTACAACCAAAAGTTGAGCGAAAGAAGGGCAACCGCCGTAAAAGAAATACTTATTAAAGAAGGCGGTATTGCCGCGGAGAGAATAGCAACCATCGGCTATGGCGAGAAGAGGCCGGCTGAGTTTGAAGCTACCCCGGCGATACTCCACACGGAAGCCGCCAGGGCCAACAAGCGGGTCCTTTTTGAAATAATAGTGAAATAAACAAGGAATAATTAAAAAGGGAGGAGAAAATTATGATGCAGCAGGAAATGAACCAGGAAAATAAAGAAATAAAGAGCATGGCGTTTGAGCTTTACAAGAAGCACGGTTTTAAAAATGGCAATGATTTTGTTGATTGGCTTGAAGCAGAAAAACAGGTAGGGGCCCTATCCAGGTTAAAACGCAAAAAACAGGTGCAGAATATGCTTGTTGTTATTGCGGGAATACTCTGCGTCATCGTTGTGATCCTGTCTATCATGCTGTTTGGGCGCAACTCCAGGCTGGACCTGTCAAAAAGGAACCTGGCCGAACTGAAAGTCATGATGCTTGTGCTTGACCAGCAGGCCAATGAGGATGTAGTAGCTTTCGGCGATACGCATTTCGATTTTAACGAGTCAGCCCTTACCAAGACGGCGAAGGCGATACTGGACAAGGAAGTGCTTGTTCTTAAAGAAAACCCGAAAATGAAAGTCCGCATGGCGGGCTATACCTCCGCCAAGGGCACCCAGGAAAGCAACCAGACATTAAGCGAGCAAAGAGCGAATTCGGTCAGGGCCTACATGATCGAGAAAGGCATCGCGCCTGGAAGAATAACAACCATCGGTTACGGCATGACAAAACCGGCGTTGTATGAAATTTCGCCTGACGACATTAATTCAAAGGAAGCGAAAGCTAACATGAGAGTCCTTTTTGAAATACGTGTTAAATAGATGGGGTATCACAAAGGAATAGTGAGGTTCTATGAAGATTAAGAAGAATGAACGGGTAGGAATAGCATTTTTATCCGTGGTTTTATTCAGCGGCCTGGCCTGGGCCCAGGAAAACACCAGCCTGGCGATGCCCCTGACGCAGGAGGGCGGGACAGCCCGCGCCATGTCCATGGGCTCGGCTGTTGTCAGCGTGCCGCAGGGGTCAGCATCCTTGTTCTGGAACCCCGCGGGATTGGGTAAAATGAGCGACTGCGTGGAAGCTGGCCTGCACCACAACAGCGGGCTGGGTGATTCTATCCAGGAGACCATAGTAATTGGCATGCCGATAGGCAGCCTGGGCGGGTTTGCCGCATCATTCAATTACATGAATAACGGAACCTTTGAAGGCCGTGACAGCACGGGAAACCTGACGGGCAGTTACACCGCCGGGGATATCGGCGCTAATATCGGCTGGGGTAAACAGGTATTCTCCGGTATTTCCATAGGCGCGGCAATAAAGTACAACCAGCAAACCCTGGCTGATACGTCGTATTCCGCCGCCGCGGCGGACCTGGGTTTTTTGTGGGAAGCGAATTCCCGGTTAAACCTCGGGTTGACCTATTCTAATTTAGGCACAAAAGTCGCAGACAGCGCGCTGGATTCCAGTATACGCCTGGGCGCTTCTTACGGCGAAGAAGATGACCTGCTTTTAGCTGTTTCCGGCAAGTTAAATTCTGACGGGTTCGATCAGCTTCAGGCCGGCGTTGAAAGTTTCTTTCTTCCCATCGTAACCCGCCTGGGTTATGCGTATAACTTTACAGATTCCAAACTTGACGGCTTAAACGGCTTTACTGTCGGCCTGGGCGTCAGGATAACTAAAAACATGATGTTTGATTACGCTTACCTTCCTTATAGCGAGCTGGGCGTTTCCCAGAGAGTAAGCTTAACCTACAAATTCGATGGTTCGGAAAAATAAATAGGAAAGAGAAAGAGGTATTATGTCCATAATTTTATTGATCTGTATCATTCTTATGACAATTGCGGTGCTTGTTGGAGTCATAGGCCTTATGTTCACTATGGCGCAAATGAGGCAGACTGCGAGGGAAATTGAAGATTTGGCCAGGAATATTAATGAAGTATCCCCGGTATTGAAGTTTATATTCATAGGCCTGTCAGTAGTGAATAAAATAAGAAAAACGCTTTTCAAAAGCTAAAAAAGAGGTGAAATAAAATGAGTGAAAGAAACCATGCATCAACAATCAAGGTGTTTGTTTTA
>MGVM01000060.1:1995-8893 GCA_001800495.1 Elusimicrobia bacterium RIFOXYB2_FULL_48_7 | reverse complement strand
GCGGTAGGCGCCGGCCTGGGCTTGCTCTTCGCGCCGCAGTCAGGCAAGGAAACCAGGAAAAAAGTCCAACGGTCCCTGGACGACATAAGCGAGACAACCGGCGAATTAATAGATGGGGGCAAGGAAGAGATGGAAAAACTTGCGCATCTTTATAAAAAAATAGTTAAGCAATAATCAGCAAGGAAGTAAATTTCGCGCCGGCTTAATCTGAAGGTCTCGAAGCCGGGGTTTTTAAAAACAGCGCTATCCCCGGCCTAAAACCGGGGTTTTTGTTTTGTTGCTGAAATATGTGCCTCTCGTACCTAATAAAATGGAAATAAAATATCAGTTCAAAGACAACTGGCTGTTAAAGCCGCTGGAGAACATCCCCGCGGTCACAGCGGCAGTGCTTGACGGTTTCCGCGCGCGGGAAGCCCCGTATATAGGCGACGCCCTGGTAGAAGCAAAAATAATGACTTTCGAAGATTTGGGTTCTGCGGTAAAATCATATTCCGGCATAAATTGCGTGAATTTGAAAAAAAACCAGATAACCAAGCTGGCGTTATCGCTGGTAAGCGAAAAAACATGCCGCAAGCACAGAATAATCCCTTTCCAGGTTAAAGAGGAGAACATAGAAGTTCTTACCTCAAATCCTTTTGACATGGCGGCGGAAGACGATGTCAGGGCTGTATCCGGGAGGAAATGCGCTCTGTATTACGGACTGAATTCAAATATAGAAAGTTTATTAAGCGGTGTTTTCAACCCTGCCGCGGTGCTTTTCAACCTTATTGAAAAAATAGACGACAAGGCGTCGGTGGAAATACTGCAGGCGTTCGATGTGTCCGCGTCAAAAGACGACCCCTTGTCCAAAATAAACACTCCCGTTATAAAAATAGTAGACGCCTTGCTCGCGAAAGCGGTCCACATGCAGGCCTCGGACATACATATAGAGCACGGCGAACATGAAACATTCGTGCGTTACAGGATAGACGGTATCCTGAGGGATATCATGTCAATGCCGAGGTTTATCGGCTCTGGGCCCCTGGTATCGCGTATCAAGGTTATGTCGGACCTGGACCTGGCCGAGCATTTCAAGCCCCAGGACGGGCGCGCCAGGCTTTTGGTTGATAACCAGGGGGTAGACCTGCGCGTTTCCACGCTGCCTACGTCGTTCGGCGAGAGTGTTGTCATGCGTATTTTGAACGGCAATTCATCAATTCTATCGATTGAAAAACTTCGATTTACCGGTGTTGTGCACAAACAAATAAAAAAGTTTCTGACGCACGAGCAGGGTTTTATCCTGGTTACCGGGCCGACCGGAAGCGGTAAAACGACCACGCTCTACGCCATGCTCAATGCATTAAAGAGCCCTGATGTAAACATGATTACTATTGAAGACCCTATTGAATACAGGATGCAGGGAGTCAACCAGGTGCAGTTGAACGAAAAGCAGGGGCTGACCTTCGCCGGTATCCTCAGGTCGGTTTTAAGGCAGGACCCGGATATAATCCTTGTCGGCGAGATAAGGGACGCAGAGACGGCGGATATAGCATTCCAGTCGGCGATGACAGGGCACCTGGTGTTTTCAACCCTCCATACTAACGATGCTGTCGCAAGCATAACGAGGCTTGTAGATTTGGGGCTTGAGCGCTTCAGGATATCTTCCGCGCTTATCTCGATAACATCCCAGCGCCTGGTCAGGAAGCTGTGCCCTTACTGCAAGAAGCCCGTGGCGCCGGAAAAAAAGAATCAGGTTTTGCTTGAAATTCTGGACAGTTGCGGCCTTAAAAAAGAATATTATGAAAGTGTCGGGTGCGAGAAGTGCGATTTTAACGGTTATAAAGGGAGAATATCCGTTGTAGAAGTGCTTGAAGTGGATCCTGAAATAAAAAAGATGATAAGCGAAAACGCGAGCGAAGAAGCTGTCAAGAAAACCGCGAAAACAAGGAATTTATTATGGACTTTAAGCGAAGACGCGCTCGTGCATCTTGCCCAGGGCGACACTTCGCTGGATGAGGTTTTATCATTTATTCCGCTCGGGCCGGGCCTTTGCGCCGGGAGCGCTGAAGAAACACGCCCGCGCGTAATTTCCGGAAAGAAAAGGGTTTTGATAGCCGAGGACGACGAGTCGATAAGGATGATAATGAAAAAATATCTCGAAGACGGCGGTTTTGAAGTTCTTGAGGCCAAGGACGGGATGGAAGCCATAGAAATTATAACACAGAAACTGCCGGACCTGCTCCTGCTTGACCTTATGATGCCGAAACTGGACGGAATAGGCGTGATCAAGAGAATCAAGCATGCCTTGGGGCTTATCGGCCTTCCGATTATCGTAGTCACCGCAGTGTCAGATTCCGACAGCCAGTCCAATGTCATAAACCTCGGCGCGGACGATTACATAACTAAACCGTTTAACCCGAAATTTCTCCTGGCGCGGGTGAACGCCATATTCAGGCGGATGGAAGATAAATGAGAAACCCTTACAAGGTAAACAATAAATATAAAGTGTCAAAAATACTCGCGCACGCGTGCGTGTTTCTCCTGCTGGCATTAACCGCGTTCGCCTGGTACAGCGCCAAGACAAAAAACGATATTGAATTACAGGCAAACATTAACGACGTAACAAACGAGTCTACAGGGTTGATAAAGCAAAAACTTGATTCCTATTCCTATATACTCTACGGGCTCAGAAGCCTTTTCGCCGCCAGCCGGACAGTAGGCAGGAGCGAGTGGAAAGAGTACGTCTTTAACCTTAAACTGGAGCGGAGTTATCCGGGAATATTATCCCTGGAATTTACGAGACTGGTAAAAAACAAGGACAAAATAGATTTTGAAAAAGCCGTGAGAAAAGACAGGAGTATCAACGGCAAAGGTTACCCCGGTTTTAAGATAAGCCCGCCCGGCAACAGGGGAGAATACTATGTGGTCGATTATATTGAACCCATGGAGGGGTCCGGGATATTATTCGGGCACGACAGGGGCGTCAGCCGCAGCTTTCGGCTGGCAATGAATTCGGTGGAAGATTCAGGCAAAATAGCCGTTAGCGAACAAATTCCGCTGTTAAGAAGAAACCAGGAACCCGGTTTTGTTATCTTGCTGCCAATTTATGAATATGGCATTGAGCGCAATTCCGTTAAGCATGGCGCGCTTACAGGTTTTGTTTCGATGACAATATGCCTCAAGGATTTTCTAAAAGATGTTCTTGTCAGCAAATATTCCGGGGATTTTGACCTGGAAATCTATGAAGACAGGCTTGACCCGGATGTTACCGGCGGCTCCCTGTCGCCGCGGTCGTCTACCTTGCAGCTGCTTTACGACAGCGATAAAGTATTGAGGACAAAAAACGGGGCCTGCGGCCTCGGCAATTGTGTCACAAAAATAGTCAACCTGCCAAACCGCAGCTGGTACCTGTTTTTTACCATTCTAAATAAATCAAGGCTTGCTCCCAGGAACCTGTACCCGCAGCTCATGGCGATTATGGGGATCAGCATAACAATGCTGGTATATTTGATGATAGTTATTTTCAATAATTCAGAGCGGCGCGCCGGGATAATCGCCGAAGAAATGCTGGTGAATTTGAAGGAAGTCAACGAAAAACTTCATAACCTGTACCGCGACTGGGAAACGACATTTAATTCCATGAATGACGGGATTGCCATTCTGGGAAAAGAAAATGAGATTATAAATTATAACAATGCGTTTATGCGTATTTTGGGCGGGAAAAAGAATAAATATATAGGCCTCAAATGCTACGAAGTCTTTCACAACGCCAGCGAGCCCATCCTAAACTGCCCCTTTATGAAGGTGAAAGAAACCAGGGTTACCGAGAGCCTTGAAATGTTCGAACCTGCCCTGGATAAATGGCTCTCGATCACAGTATCGCCTGTATTGGACAGCAAGGGTGAATTATTAAAGGTGGTCCAGGTGGTCCGGGACATCACGGAACGCAAAAAGATGGAAGATATGATGCACGAATTTACAAAGGAAATATTCGACCTCTATAATAACGCGCCATTCGGTTACCATTCAGCTTCTGCGGACACTACTATCACCCGGGTAAACGATACCACGGTCAAATGGCTTGGGTATTCAAGGGAAGAAATAGTAGGCAAGATGAAAAGCGCGGATTTCCTGGTTCCGCAAAGCGCGAAAATAATCGAGGAACTTTTTCCAAAACTGAAAAAAGACGGCAGGCTGGACAACATAGAATTGGAAATGCGCAGGAAGGACGGCTCCACGTTTTCCGTGCTGGGAAGCTCAACGGTGTTAAAGGATAAAACCGGCAATTTCCTTATGACACGCTCAAGCATAATTGACATTACGGAATACAAGAAGATTTCCGAAGAACTGAAAAAAGCCATGGAAACAAAATCGGCCTTTACTTCCATGGTATCCCACGAACTCAGGACGCCGCTTACTTCAATTAAAGAGGGTTTGGGCATCGTGCTGGACGGTTCAGCGGGCGCTATAAACGAAGACCAGAGGAGATTCCTTGAACTGACAAAGAGAAACGTGGACCGGCTGAACCGGCTGATAAATAACATCCTTGATTTTACAAAGCTTAATTCAAGAAAAATGAAATATATTTTCAAGGCAGAAAATCTTAACAGCCTGGTTAAAGAGATTGCCGAAATGTACTCCCCGGCCATGGCAAAAAAAGGGCTTTACATTAAAACAGTGCTGGCTCCGGAAATGCCTTTGGTAATACTGGATGCTGATAAAATCTCGCAGGTGATAAATAACCTGCTTAATAACGCGGAAAAATTTACCGAAGAGGGCGGCATAACGGTATTGACCAGATATAACAGCAGCCTGGACCAGGCCGTCATAAACATTGTTGATACTGGCAAAGGCATAAGCAAAAATGATATCGGCAAGCTGTTCAAGGAGTTTTCTACGGTAGGTTCCCAGCGTGTGCCGGGAGGCACAGGGCTGGGTCTGGCGATATGCAGGCAGATCGTTGAAGGTCACTCCGGCGATATTTTCGCGGAGTCGGAAGGAATCTCCGGTAAAGGCTCAGAATTCACCATTGTCCTTCCCGCCAGCAGAATGGGGTATTCAAAAGGAGAGATGAAGCCCGATGCTTAATAAAATTCTTTTAGTTGATGATGAAGCGGACATAATAAATATCGTTACATTCAGGCTGCAAAAAGCCGGATACAGCGTACTGGTAGCCGGCACCGGGATTGAAGCGCTGGAAAAAGCCGTTACAGAACTGCCGGATTTGATACTTTTGGACATAAACCTGCCGCAAATGACCGGTTATGAAGTGTGCAGCAGGTTAAAATCGGCTGAAGAAACAAAAAATATACCGGTTGTTTTTATGAGCGCTTCAACTGAGAATATCAGGGAGAATGCCATGAAATACGGCGCTGACGGTTTCATAATAAAACCATTTGAACCCGGGGCATTTATTTCAAAAATAGAGGAATACCTGAAAATTACCGTTGAGGTAGACGAAGAACTAAGCGGCCTGATGCCAAAATTCATCCAGGATAAAACCGGGAACATCGCTGAATTGAAGAAAGCGCTGGAAATAAACGATTTTGCAATGGTTCAGCATATAGGCCATGTATGGAAAGGCAGCGGTTCTACGTATCAAATACATTTCGTTACGGAAAAAGGCGCCGCCCTGGAAAATGCAGCAAAAAACGGGAGGGTTGAAGAGATCAGGGATCTGGTTACAGGCATAGAAAAATATTTCAACAAGCTTAAAATAAAATATAAGGAGACACAAAAATGAAGAAATTATTTGTAAAGACAATGTTAAGAAGTATTGCTTTGATCCTGGTGCTGAGCGCAATAGCACAGGGTGCTGTAGCGCAGAGCGCGCAGAGCGCGGGATCAGGGAAGTTCGGGCTAGGTTTGATGGTAGGATCGCCGGTAGGAATATGTTTTAAGTACTGGCTCAACGAGATTAATGCCTTGACAGGCGGGATTTCGCTGGGGAGCGGCCCTGTCATCCAGCTGAATTACCTGTGGCATAATTTCAGCGCGATAACCCCTGATGAAGGAAGATTGCCTGTCCACTATGGCTTCGGCGCGCAAATCTACACAGGGTCTGAAAGAAATAACAGTACCCTTGGCTTGCGGGGAGTCATCGGATTGACCTATATTTTTGACAGGGCGCCTGTTGATATGTTCCTTGAACTTGCCCCTTTGCTGGAAATGGGCGATCATTCAGAATTAAGGCTCACCGCGTCCGCGGGCGCCAGGTTTTATTTTTAAAAAGGAGGTTCTAATGCGATTAATATTTTCCGTAATGCTGGCTGTATTTGTTTATTGGCCCGGTATCTCATCCGCCCAGGATTCGGTTATTTCAGACAAGGTATTTTCAATAGGGCCGCGCTTGACATTTTCACAGCCAAAGGATGCTGATTCCGGTTCGTTATCCGACGGCATGCAGCTCCGTTTTGATCTGCTGCAGAATTTAAAAGTTGAAGGTTCGGTGGATTACCGCAGGAACGATTTTAGCGGTTACACCAAGGTGCAGGTTTATCCTTTAATGCTGTCTGCTTTGGCTTATTTCACCCCAAAAGCAAAAGTAAGCCCGTTTCTGCTGGGCGGTGCCGGGCTGTATTTTACCCAGGTGGAAAGCCCGTTCAATTTCAGCTATACCACTACCAGGCTGGGCCTTCACGCGGGCCTGGGATTGGAAATTATGCTGAATGACACCCTTTCCCTGGATGGCATCTATCGCCACATATGGGTGGAAAAATTCACTTCAAGGGGCATTGACGCAATGAACAAGGAATACGACGACAGCGGTTACACGGTTACCATGGGCATAAATATTTTATTTTGACGGGAGCGGGGATATGAAAAAATTTCTTATAGCGCTTGGAATAACTGTTTTTTTAGCGTGTATCACGATTTACAATATTTATTTTATCAAAACAGCTGAGCCTGTGAGGGTTAT
>MGVM01000060.1:0-1951 GCA_001800495.1 Elusimicrobia bacterium RIFOXYB2_FULL_48_7 | reverse complement strand
GTGCCTGGAAATGCCGCAGAGCGCCCGCGGGCCGCGCGCGTGCCTGTTATGGCGAAAAAACCCGCGGTTATACCTGCTCCCGCAGCCCCGGCAATTAATGAGGAACGCCGGTGGAGCGGAGACCAGTTGAGGAGATAGTTTCCCATGTGGCAGAATATTTTACCCTGGAGATTTTTAATAAGGAATGTCGCGCGCAAGCACGGGTTCCTGGACCCCCTGCAGGTTTTTTCCAGGATCCAGAATTTTTCCCAGCCCTGTGAAGTCACGGCGCCCAATGAACTGCTTCGTTCGGGGGCCGTTTTGCACGCCCGCGGCCTGGTAAACAGTTACGCGATACCTCATAACCTGGACTGGATCTGGCCCTACTGGGTAGAGCGCCAGTATAACCCCGGAAGCGAGTCGTTTATCCCCAGGGCCTTTTCCCTGACACAGATCAACCTGACGCACCGGAATTGGACAGCCGTGGGCATTCCCGGGGGCTATGAATTCCCCATCGTGGACCCGCGGGGCCTTACTACCCCTTTTTACGACGGCTGGTCGCTTGATGCCTGGATTCTCCCGGGCGAGGGGAAACCATTAATCCCGTCACGCCTGGCGGACGTATCCCAGAAATTAGGGCTGGAAAGCAATATTCATGTAATCACCCGGTCCGGCGCGGGCCGGTTAAAACTTGAATTGAAAACGGAAGTTACCGGTTCGGCTAAAGCGCCTGTGTGCCGGATCCAGGTTACGGGTTGGGCTTCCGGAAAAGCCAGGTTGGTTGTTTCTCTCCGCCCCTATAATCCCGAAGGCGTAAGCTTTGTAAATAATATTGCCATGCTTGAAGATTCTCCCGGGTGGCGGGTGAACAAGGAAGACCGCGTGTATTTTGACAAGCCCCCGGACAGCTGCGCGTTTTCCAATTATGGCCGCGGCGATGTTTTTAACAACCTGGAATCACAGGAAGCAGCCGGGAAAATTACCTGCAAGGCCGGCATGGCCACTGCCGCCGCCATTTATAAACTTGAACCCGGAGAGCCCCTGGAAGTTACAGTTACCGTGCCTTTAACAAAAAATGAAATTGAAAAAGCAGGTTCCGCTGAATCGGCCTGGAAAGAAAGCCTTCGGGGTGTTTGCGCGCTGCAAATCCCTGATGAACACTTCCAGTTCCTGTACGAAGCGGCAATCCGCACCATGATCCTGCATTCTCCCGAAGAAGTTTATCCCGGGCCCTATATTTACAGGCGGTTCTGGTTTCGCGACGCGGCTTTTATATTATACGCCTTATTGGCCGCGGGGCTTAAAAGCCGCGTGGAAAGGTCCCTGGACCGCTTCCGTTCCCGCCAGACCCTGGCCGGGTATTTTCTTTCGCAGGAAGGGGAGTGGGATTCCAACGGGGAAGCGCTGTGGATTACCCGGGCGTATTGTGAAATGACCGGCAGCAAGCTGCCTGAAAAATGGAAGGCGTCTATTGAAAAAGGCGCCAGGTGGATTTATAAAAAACGCCTGGGAACAAACAGCCCTCAGCTGGGATTCAACCATGCGGGCTTATTGCCGGCCGGGTTCAGCGCCGAGCATTTCGGGCCGGCTGACTATTATTACTGGGATGATTTCTGGGGCGTTGCCGGGTTAAAAGCGGCCGCCTTTTTATGCGCGGATACTAAAGAGGCCGCTCGTTTTGAAAAAGAAGCGGAGGGCCTGCTGGAGTGCGCCAACCGCAGCCTTGAGAATGTCGCGAAACAATATAACAGGCTGGCCATGCCCGCGTCGCCCTACCGGCGCCTGGATTCCGGGTCTGTCGGGACTTTGGCGGCAAGCTACCCGCTTCGCATTTTTGAACCGGAAGACCCGCGGGTTCTGGCAACAGCCGGTTTTTTAATGGAAAAATGCCTGATCAATGACGGGTTTTTTCACGATATCGCCCACTCCGGGATAAATCCGTATTTGACCCTGGACCTGGCCCAGGCGCTTT
>MGVM01000059.1 GCA_001800495.1 Elusimicrobia bacterium RIFOXYB2_FULL_48_7 | reverse complement strand
GTGGCGAATTTCATCATTATCGGCGGCCCGCAGACAATAACCGCGCTGTTGTTTTTATCAGCGGAAACCTTGTCCAGCAGGCAGGTAACCAGTCCCACTGTTTCGTCCCAGCGGGCGCTTTCCGGGCACTTGTCCACGCTTCTGAATATTTCGAGCCCCTTGATCTTTTTCCATTCCGGGAAAAGGTACTTGTAAACAACGTCATCCGGGGTTTTTGAGCCGTAACAAAGAACCACGCGCTTGAATTTGTTTATCTGGCCGATCAAAGTCAAAAGGAGAGAGCGCAGGGGCGCCATGCCGACGCCTCCGCCAAGGATAAGCACTTCCTTGCCGTAAAACTTTTCCACGGGATAACCCTTGCCATAAGGCCCGCGGATACCGACCGTGTCGCCAGGCCGCAGGTCATGGATTTTCTGGGTGTTTATCCCCACTTTCATTATGGTGACTTCCATCCGGTCTGTGACGGACGGGGAGGATGACGGCGTGAAAGCCGATTCCCCCGCTCCGGGCACGTTGAAAATAATGAACTGGCCTGTTGAAAACGGTATGGGCTGCACGGGTTTCAGGCATACAGTCTTGATCAGCGATGTCTCGTCTATTAACTTTTCTACTTTCGCTTCGATTGGCAGATACGGGTTTGGAGTCATCATGTTTATTGGGCTGAAAGTTTTGTAATTACTTCCCTTATGTCTATTTTCCCCGGGCAGACGGAGATGCACCTTCCGCATCCGGTACAGCCGTAAAGGCCGAAATTTTCCTTGCGGTAATTGAGCTTACACTGGTACCTGTTCCTGAACCGTTCAAAAACCTTCGGCCTGGAATTGCCGCCGCCGGCTACTTTCCCGTGCGTTGTATAATGGCAAGCGTCCCAAAAACGAAGTTTTTCGAATATCTTTCCGCTGTTTTTGGACTGCTCGCTCAAGTAAAAGCAGTAACAGCTCGGGCAACTGTTGTTGCACCCGGTGCACTGCACGCATGTTTTGCAGTATTCCTTCCAGTTTTCGGAAAGGAACTTTGTTTTCGCAAAAGCGTGGAAATCCGCATTTTTTATCTTTGCATAGCTGCTGTTAACTGCATCGAGTTTCGCGAACGCGCCTGCGCGCATGGCCTCCCTGGCGGCAAGCTGTTCCGAGGATGCCTCCTTGAAAAACGCGAAAGCCTGCCCCATGATGTCCTCGCCAGCCTGCGAGCCGGTTTCAACAATGTACCCGCCGGTTATGCTGGAAAAGTTCAGGTCATAGTCCTGGTTTTGTTCCTTCTCCGGATAGGGTTTTCCGCCTATGAAGGAGCAAAAACACGTTTCCTGCGGGTTTGGGCAGTCGCTGGCGAACAAAAGCGTATTTTTCCTGTTCCTTTCGTAAAAGGGGTCGGCAACCACGCCTTTCAAAAACACATTGTCCAGGATTTTTAACGCGTTGAGGTCGCAGGATTTTACTCCGAAAATAATATTTGTTTTTTTTGGGGAGGCCGGTTCCGACAGGCCGGATTCTTCATTATGGGTAAAAAGGAACATCCGCAGGGGCGGATTAGCGCGTATCGCTCCGATATCCCAGGTCTCCGGGTCTTCCTTTTTTGAATAGGGCTTGTACGACAGGTCGCCTGAAAGGCAGTAGATGTTGTTATCTACCGACAGCGTGTCAAGGAATCCGTTTATGTCTTTTTTAAGTATATATTGAGGTTTCATGAGAGAGTTATTTAATAAAATTTTTCGGTTATTGTCAATTTTGCGCATCGCGCAGCCGGAGGGATTGTTTCTAGCTCCCCATTTCATTGGCGAGAATCACGGCTTCGGCTACCACTCTGAGGGGTTTTCTGGCGTCCATGCTTTTTTTCTGCAGTTTTCTGAAGGCGTCTTCCTCGGACAGCCCCGTGGTTTTCATTATGATGCCCTTTGCCCTTTCAACCAGTTTCCTTGTTTCAAGCTCTTCCTTCAGGACGCGCGACATCACCAGCAGGCTTGAGTTTTCTATCACGACCGCCGCCTGGTTGGCGACCGTATTGATGGTATTGATCTCCGACTCGGAAAACTTGTGAAAAAAAGATGTGTAGACGTTCAGCACGCCTATGACCTTTCCTTTCACGCTCATCGGCACGCTAAGCAGCGACTTCAACCCGATTTTCTTCGCGACATTTTTAAACTTGTATTCCGGCTGTTCCTGGACATTATGAATAACCATCGGCCTGTTTTCCTGCGCCACTTTTCCGGCAATCCCCTCGCCTATTTTCAACGAGCCCTTTAGCTTGTAGTCGTCGCTCATGCTCTGGGTGGTCTTGATATCAAGCGTGCCCTTCTGTTCGTCAATGAGCATGATGGAGCAGACTTCGGATTTCATCACCTGGGCGGTTACCGTGACGATTAATTTAAGAATATCTTCCAGGTACTGGTCGGACGTGATCGCCTTGCTTACTTTCGAGACTGCTTCCAGGAATTCCTTGTACTCTGCTTTGTGTTTAACAGCCATGATTTTTCCTTTAGGCCTGGGCTTCAGCGAGTTGGCAGGCTATTTCTGATTTTCCAAGAATGTCTTTTGATTCAAGCAGGGCCAGCCCCGGGCACCTGCGGCATTGCGCGGCTTTTGAACAGGAAAAACATTCCTTGCAGTCTGACGATTTCAGGCCGCGCACATAATCAGCCCGTTTCGAATTATACCATATTTCATCGAATGATTTCTTTTTTAAATTACCCAGCGGGTACAAGAACTGGATACAGGGGTATACCGTGCCGTCCGGTGCGATGCCGGCACAATCCCTGCCCGCCCCGCAGAATAAATTAATATCCGGGGGTTTTGCCGCGGAATTTTTACGCGCCGGGCGCGCCGGTATGAGCTTCCTGTCGGAAAAAACTTTCCTGAGACCGCTTTTGCCCAGCTGGTATTTCAGTACCGACCTATCGCCGTTGTTTTTGGGCGCCAGGACCGGGTCAAAAATGCATTCAAGGCCTAATCTCTTAGAGAAATCCAGGAGCCAGTGGTAATCACCGTAATTCAGTTTCATGATAGGGGCTTTTATCCTGACATTCACACGGTATTCCTTCAAAAGCTTTATGGCGGCGAATGTCATATCGAACGAACCGCTTACCCGCGTGATCCTGTCATGGGTGTCTTTTTTTCCGTATAAGCTTAGTTCCACCCCGCCGATCCCGATCTCGGACAGGAACTGGGCGTCGGAGCGCTTGATAAGAGTGCCGTTCGTAAAAACCCTTACATCGAAATTGAGTTTCCTGGCATAGGAGCAGATCCGGAGAAAATCCTTCCGGAGGAAAACTTCCCCGCCGGTCAGTCCCAGGTGAAGGCACCCGGCGCGGGCGAGTTCCCCCAGAATATACTTTATTTTTGCCTCAGGCAGTTCATTCTTAGCGCCTGCGCTATCCAGGTAGCAATGCCTGCATATAAGGTTGCACCTGTGGGTAAGTTCAAAAACACTGTAAAGCGGTATATTTTTCGCGGTGACTATCCGCGATAATTTTTCAAATATTTCATTTCCCATCCAAAACCTCTACAAGCCCCTTGTCCTTCAATTCTCCGACAAACTCAACCAGGTCAGCGCGCAGGGTTTCTTTGTCCACTTCAAACTCTCCGTGTATTTTATCCAGCAGTTTCTCGAATTCTATATTCCTGCCGGCGATTCCGCGCCAAACGGCTGTACCGGTTTCATCAAGCGAGTGCAGGCATGACGCCTGCGTATTGACAATGTACGCGTTGCCTTCAATAATTCTCCAGGCGATATTTTTTGCCTGTTTTATATGCACAATTCACCTGCTTTGACGTTTTTCGGAAAGTTGAGATTGTAAAATTTGGCGGTTTTTGCCGTCCGCACGGCAGTTTCAAGTATTTTTCCTGATATTTTTTTATCCCTGATGAAAAAAAGCGTGTTTGCCAGGAGCTTTTTAACTGTTTCCCCCGCTCCGGTTTGTTCCATTTTAAGCGCGGGCGCCTTGTTCAGGAAATACACCCTGTTGATTTTCCTCTCTAAATTTCCGGAACCCTGTTCCAGCTCGCCCCAGAAAGGCGTGCTGTAGGCGAAGGATGTTTTGTTGTTTTTCAGTTTCACAAGCACAAGTTCATCGGATAATATCCTCTTGCGCGCAAATTTTTTCGCTATCGTTGATTTGCCCGCACCGGTTTTTCCTACGAACAGGCTGGCATGATTTACGGACGCGATACCGGCAGAGTGAATAAGGAATCCCCCGCGCCCCGTAGACAGCCAGGAAAAAATAACTCTCAGGAGCGAATCAACGGAATAGATGTTAGCACTAGCTTGGGCGCTGCCCGTCATTTTTTTCGTGTTAATTTCCACGGCAAAATCGTTCCTGGCAAAAAAAAGAACGTTATTTTTCAGGGTAACCGCCACTTCGTGGCCGGCCACGGGACAATTATCTATTTTTCCGGAAAATCCAAGGTCTATTTGCAGCGGCTTTGGCGCGCAGGCGCGGACAGGGCTGGCGCTTTCAAGAAAATCCCTGTATCTTTCCTTGATCGCGGGAATAATTGCTTTATTTTCAGTTTTTATGCTCAGGATAACCCGAAGGTCTTTGCCCAGGCAAATGCGGTATTTCACAGAACAAATATCCTTATATATTTTTCACCCACCAGCGCTTCGCCTTCAGTTCGAGCGTCAGCTTCTTGTCCGTAAGCCGGAGGCGGGTTTCGTCAACGGGCTCGGTTATGAAAAAAATGCTGTTTGTTCCCAGATCAATGAATTTCTGCCCCAAGACCCTCTTGTTTTCACTGTCAACGATAACCCTGAGTTTTGGCCGCGTGGGCATGCCCGGGTTCGACCCTACCACTCTGGCAATTTCCTCGCTGTTTAGCCGCACGTAGCTGCCTATGGGGTAAAGAGAGATTTTTTCAATGAATAATTTCACCATATTGATGTCGAACTCAGCCTCGGCAATGTCTATCATTTTTTTCAGCGCTTCATGCGGAAGCGTGGCTTCGCGCCAGGCGCGCGGGTGCGTGAGTGCTTCATAAACATCCGCCACGCCGATGATTTTCGCGTAAACGTTGGTTTCCTCGCCTGCCAGTCCCTTGGGGTAGCCCGAGCCATCCTTGCGCTCGTGCACTTGGGAAACCACGGAATTCACCAGGACCCGCATCTGGGGCGACATGTTGACGTTATTCAGGAGTTCCTTGGTGAAAGCGACATGCTTTTTCACCTCGTTGAAATCGCGCTGGGAAATCTTTGAGGGTTTTTCCGAAATACTCACTATCTTTATCATGCCGGCATCATGCACCAGCGCGCAAAGGGTCATTTTTTCAAGGTCGTCGGAAGAGTAGCCCATCGCGTAGCCCAGGTTGGCGGTGAGTATTGAAGTGTTAGCACAGTGGCTGTATAGGTAAAGGTCTGGAGTAGTATGGCTGCACAAAACAAGCAGTTCCTCATTGCCGGCCACGGCCAGCGCGGTAATCTTGCGGGCAACGTTCAGCAGCGGGTTGATATCCAGTTTGTTCTTTTCGACATTTACCAGGAATTTTTTTACGTTGTCAATGGCTTCCGAATAGACCTGCTCGGCTGAATCAAGCTTCTGGATGTCTTGAACCTGGACCTGGGGGGCCTGCTCTGTTTCCTGAGTTTGGGGTTCCTGGGGTGCCCGTGGGGAAGGTATGAACTGAGGTTCTTTCCTGACATCTTTCGCGTCAAGGGGCTGCTGGCCTGTTTTTTTCCTGATTATGTCCGATAAACGCATACAATAATATATAAAATTGCGCCCTTTATGTCAAACAACCCAGTTCGGCCCCAAAACCAATAGGCCGAAGAGGTTTTGGGACCTCACCCGGTTCGGTATTTACATATATCATTTAAATATGTATAATAATTTAAATATTTATAATTATAGGGATATCAAGAAGGTAATATACCCCATACGCTTCTAAGCGCGTGGAATGTGGTATTAGTAAGGAAAAAAAATGTGCGGAATAGTGGGCTATGTAGGGAACAAATTTGTTGATTCGGTCCTCCTGGTAGGACTGGAAAGGCTTGAATACAGGGGTTATGACTCTTCCGGCATAGCTACCATCAACACGGGCGAATTGTCCGTGTGCAAGAAAAAAGGCAAGCTTAAAATGCTTAACGACTGCCTGAAGGAAACCGGACTCGGCGGTAATATCGGCATCGGCCACACGCGCTGGGCTACCCATGGCGAACCATCTGAAAAAAACGCCCACCCGCACACAGACTGCGGGAAACACTTAGCGGTGGTGCACAACGGTATAATAGAGAACTACCAGCAGCTCAAAGAACGGCTCATCGCCAAAGGCCACATCTTTGAGTCCGAAACAGACACTGAAGTCATACCCCACCTCATAGAAGAATACCTTTATGAAGGCCTGGAAAACGCCGTCAGGAAAGCAGTGGGCGAGATTAAGGGCTCCTACGCCATCTGTGTAATAAGCGAAAAAGAATCCGACAAGATCATCGTCGCGAAAAATGGCAGCCCCATAATCATCGGCCTGGGGAAAAACGAGAATTTCGTGGCTTCTGATATCACCGCTGTCCTTCCACACACCAGGGACATTTTGATCCTAGAGGACGGCGAGATCGCCGTGATTACCGAGAAAACCACAGTAATAAAAAACCTGCAGGGCGCGGTTGTCAGCCGGCAGGCGGAAAGCGTAAGCATGAAAGCCCAGGACATTGACAAGGGCGATTACAAGTTTTTCATGCTCAAGGAAATCTGCGAGCAGCCCGCCCTGATAGAGGGCATAATAAACAGCCGGTTGAAAAATGGCTTAATAGTGTTCGATGAAATGAACCTGTCCAACAAGTACCTGGCCAGAGTAAAAAGGATCGTCATCCAGGCCTGCGGCACTTCCTGGCACGCCGGCATGGTAGCCAAATACTGGCTTGAAAAATACGCTCACATCCACACGGAAGTGGATGTATCCAGCGAATTCCGATACAGGAACCCGATAGCCGAGGGCGACACACTGATGCTGGCTATTTCCCAGTCCGGTGAAACCGCCGACACGCTTGCCGGCATCAGGGAAGGCAAGAGCAAGTTCATCAAGGTGCTATCAATTGTGAACGTGATGAAAAGCACTATAGCGCGCGAATCCGACGGGATCATTCCCATTATGGCAGGCCCGGAAATCGGCGTGGCGTCAACCAAGGCGTACACCGCCCAACTGGTAGCCCTTTACCTGTTCGCCCTTTACCTGGGCAGGCTCAATTACACAATCCCCGAAGATGAAATAAAGACGAAACTTGACGGCCTGAAAGCGATTCCCGGGCTGCTGAACGGGTTCCTGAAAAGCCAGGATACCGTAATAAAATGCGCTAATGAGTACTTCGACAGGAAAAACTTCATTTTCCTGGGCCGCGGAATAAATTTTCCGAATGCGCTCGAAGGCGCGCTGAAACTGAAGGAAATATCCTACATACACTCGACCGGCTACCCCGCCGGCGAATTCAAGCACGGCCCGATAGCGCTGATAAACGAAACCACTCCCGTCGTGTGCATCGCGCCTAAAGACGAACTTTACCCGAAGATGGTCAGCAACATACAGGAAGTCGGCGCCAGGAAAGGCAGGATAATTTCCGTGGCGACGGAAGGCGACGACAGGATCGCCGGCATTTCAAGCAATGTTATTTTCGTGCCGGAATGCCAGGAAGATATTTCACCGATGGTCACGGTACTGCCGCTGCAGCTGCTGGCGTACCATATAGCTGTTAAACTCGGCTACGACGTGGACAAGCCGAGGAACCTCGCCAAGAGCGTCACGGTCGAATAAAACGCTCCAGGAGAGGGGCATTAGGGAGGATTTATGCCAAATGGAAGAAGGGAAATGACGCAGGACGTGCTTCTTGTGCTGAACAAGGAAGAAACTGGCAAGAGCCAGTACATTCTGAGGGTGGTCAGCTGGAACAAGCAGAAGCCGAAACTTGAAAAAAGGGCTTTCTGGAAGAAGGAAGGCGAGGACGAGATGAAGATGAGCAAGATCGTCGGCCTGAATTCTAACGACATCAAGATCATCATTGAAAAGCAGGAAGACATACTGAAAGCGCTTACTCAATAAGCATTCGCACGATAGCGGGCATTATGCACTTAATGCCCGAGGCCGGTTTTTGTAAGACCGCCGGTTTTAATGCTGCCGCCCGCGACCTTGAACACTTCAGGATATTTTTCACTCCATTTGCGGTAAGCGCGCGGAGGCAAATACTGCCTCGCATTGCCTTCAATAGCCGCCACACCGGGAATCCTCGCGGCGATTCCCGCTGAATGCAGAAACGACGCTCCCGGGCAGGTAAGGTCCTGTACGCAAAGAAATAAACCGAGTTTCTGCGCCGCGGCAGCCATCAAAAGAGCGTTTGTCTGCCCCTTGCACGCCTTCAAAGCAACTCCAGAATAACCCAGTTCCACCGATAAAAGCAGGCTTTCAAAATCAACCAACGCCTCGTCTATCACTACCGGCTTTATTTTAGCCGCCTTGTGCATTTTATTTTCCGGGCCGGCTCTTAGGTCGCGGGAGGTTGGCTGTTCAATGTATTGGATGCGTTCAAGGGCTTCTGGCGATTTTTCCTTTATTTTGCCAAGGAAATCAAGAAGGTATTCTACGTTTTTGCATTTCTCGTTGAAATCAAGCGAATACAACCACCGGCTGGCCTTAAGTTTGCTATTTGTCTGCGATGCCACCCGCTCGATATTAATAACCCTGTCCACGTCCCATTCCAGGTCGTCTCCGTTTAGCTTGATCTTCAGGTGAGTCAGGCCATCGCGTTCTATCCATTCCGGAAGTGTTTCCGGAAGCCCGTCATTCACGGGGTTTGTTAAATCCGCCTGCGTGAGCGGGTCGACGGCCCCCACCAGGTGGTACAGAGGCATGGTTTCTTTCGGGTTGCACAGGGTATACCTGTCCAGGTACTCGCCTGTAAATCTTCCGTCAAGGTAATTGCCGATATCGGCATTCATGTATTCTTTAGAATAGCAGCCGTAAACATTTTTCCCGAGCATTTTCCCGTAGGCGTCATGCAAAGCGGCGTCAAACGGGCTGATGGTGACCAGGGCGCAAAGCACGGGCATCATTTCGGCAATATTAAGCTCCCGGGAAGCCTCTTCACCTGATTTCACGAGCGCGTTCTCGATCCCGGACATCAGCTCGACAGGATGGCCGTATTCCCTGAGATTATGAAGCTGCGAGCAAATCTTTTCCGCGTGGAGTTTCATGGCGGCGAGGGTGCCGTCGTAACCCAGGGTTTTGCTGGGCCAGGACCACACGTTACCGAGCGTCATGGAACCGAACCCTTCGGCCTTTTTGCCGGCCCTATTTTCTACGGTTACATGAGCGTTTAAAACAGTCACCTTGCGCACGATATTGCCCCCGAATTTCATCGGCGCCCTGTAATCATAATCCTCAAAATCAATACCGGCGGAAACAATGCGGACGTCTGTGTCTTTCATGGTTTTACAGTTTTTTGTAATAAGTTATCGCGCTGGTGCTTCTGTCAAAACCGGCGCGCTCATAGGCCTTCCTGGCGCGTTCGTGGGCGTCATCCAGGCCCGTGATGACTTTAGCGTAAACCATGCCCTTTTTTTTGAATTCTTCAAAAACCGCTTTGTACATCTGCTGGCCCACGCCCTTGACCCCGCATTCCGGGTCCACCGCGTTGTTGCTGATCTCGCCGACTTTCGCCTTATCGTCGAGAAAGAAAGTAACGAAACCGACTATTTTCCCCGCTTCTTCGCAGACAAAAACCTGGCCGGGCGTAGCTTCGCAATGTTCTTTTATTTCCTGCCCCTTGGTCGCGCCGCCCTGGGGTTTCATCAGGTTGAAAAGTTCTTCCCCGTAAACACCCCTGAACATCGCGTAAATCCCCTTCCATGCCCTGTTGCCGATATCCATAATTACCGGTAAATCTTCCTTCTTATAAGCTCTGATCATTTTATCCTCCTTAATACCCATCACAACATATTTTCGCCCATCATCTTTTCAAGCGTTTCG
>MGVM01000058.1:20077-20823 GCA_001800495.1 Elusimicrobia bacterium RIFOXYB2_FULL_48_7 | reverse complement strand
CGTGCTGCCTGCCGTGCACGGCGGAACCCTTACCTCAACGCAGTACCAGGTGTTTTCCTGAACGCCCGTGAAAGACGTGCCTGTTTTTGAATTTACCAGGCTGTTGTTGCCGGTGGAAACCCGCCTTGCCATTATCCTGATATAATCATTGTTCGCGCCCAGGAACATGGCAATGACCCTGTCCTGGTTATTGGCTGAGAAGGCGCTGAAAAAACCCGCCGGGAAATAAACGTAGAACCTGCAGTAGAGGTCTCCAAGCGTAAAATATTTATAAAGCCCTGCGACCCGGTTAGCCGGGCTTAGATCCTCGGACTTGAACGAATACCCGCCCCGCCTCACGGTCGCCGTGTCCAGGGATATGATGGTTTCGTCAGTCCTGTACTGGCTGTAGGGGGCGTCCCACTCGTCAAACCCGCCGCTTTCAAAATCATCGTAAAAAAGCTGTGTTGCATTAACCGTGCCTGACAGAAATAACAACAATCCGAGAAGCGCGAACAACCTGTTTTGTGTTTTCATTAATTGGAACCCCTCCGGGCCTATTATTAAAATCGCCGATAAATCGGCAACTACTATTTTATCAGAACTAGCTTGCCGGTGATGGTACCGCCGGCATTATCGGTTATCTTATAAACATAAACCCCCCGGCCCATCTTCGCGCCGTCGGAATTTGTGCCATCCCAGCTGATTTCCGCTGAAGAGCCGGAAAGAGAGCGCATCAGCCGCCCGCTGAGCGTGTAAATATTTAC
>MGVM01000058.1:18304-19932 GCA_001800495.1 Elusimicrobia bacterium RIFOXYB2_FULL_48_7 | reverse complement strand
TTGTCCGTCCACGCTTTTGTATTTGAAGCGCCGGCCCCGCTTTGCTGGGTGCCGATGGCATACCAGTATTTTGAAATGCCGGACTGCGCGTCCGCGCCTGAATCCCAGTTAGCGCTAAGCTGGGTTGTTGATGTAGTTGCTGATTCATCAGAGCCTGTACCATCCCTCACCACCGCCGGCGCGGCTGGAGGAGTGGTGTCGCTGGTATCAATAACCACCGTGTATAAGCTATCCATCGAATCCGCCCATTCCTGGTTAATGACTATTGAACCCGCTGCGTTTGGATGGACAGCGTCTTCCAGATATTCCGTGTGCCCCAAAAATGCCGCGTACATGTCCGGGCCCGTAAGCAGGCCGTTTTCAACAACCATCTCATCAATTACCTGGTTCCAGATCGGGACATAACCTATCGTGTTGCTTGTTCCCCAGGGAATTCTTCTTACCATCGGAACCCTGCCAGCTATCTTTATCCTGTCAAACAGCGACTGCAGGTTCTTCCTGAAAAATGCGGTTGAAGCGTGGCATTCCCAGGTAAAATCGTTGTAGCCGAGCTCAATGCACCAAAACTTGATGTCCGGGTTGGCATCCAGCGCCCCCTGGAAAAGGTTGCGGTTCCACTCGCCGGTAGTGGTGCCGCCGTAACCGCCCGATATCATGGCGGGATAATACTGCGGGTGATTGGAGTGGATGACATCCGAGTAACTCGGCCTCCTGGCATTGGTGCGCCTGAACGCGCGCTGGGCTATGCTGTCGCCGAAGAATATCACCGTATCATTACAGCCGTTTGACGCGTCATGTATGTCTATCTCGTCTATGCCCAGCGTCCCGGTGGCCGATGAGATATTCATTTTCACCCAGCTTTTTCCCGTGAAGTCAAAACTATGCTCGCGCGTGCGGTAGATGTTGCCTGTAACCGTCGCGGCGGTTTGCCAGGTGCCGTCGGAGCCGTTGGTGGAATCTGCCGAAGTTAGGATGGTGTAGTCCCTCGGGCCGGCGTAACTTGCGGTATCCGCGTAATTAAGCACCGTGCCGTTGTTCCAGGAAAGCAGGACCCGGCTGTAGCCGCTGCCCACATTCACCGCTATCCATGCAGGCACGCTTGAAGGGAGCCACCTTCCGGATGAACTGTCCGTATAGGAACCATTTGTCACCAGATACGCGTTTGAAGCATCCGAGCTGGCGTAGGCCGGCCTGCCGCGCGATATAATCGGGTTGGGCGCCATTACAAACGGCGTATCATTATCAAGTATGTAGACGGAGGCCGACGTTATATTGCCCAGTTCAGCCCCGCCGGTTGGGTTGCTTAAAGCAAGCGTGAATGATTCGGTCGATTCCACGACCGTGTCGTTAACCGGCGTTATCGTAATTACCTTATCAGCCGTGTCGCCGGCGGCCCAGTTGAGCGTGCCGGAAACGGCAAGATAATCCGCGCCGGACTGCGTGGTCACGTCAGTTACCGAATACTGCGCGGATACCGCGCCGGAACTGCCGCCTTTCCTTTTTACCCTTATTGAAAGCTGGGCGGCGCCTTCGCTCACCGTGTAAAGAGCGCGGTCAAGCCGTATGTTCCCCGGGGCAGGGGCGGTGCTGGAATTAAGCCCGATGTAGGCGGTATCAATTCTCACATC
>MGVM01000058.1:8411-18222 GCA_001800495.1 Elusimicrobia bacterium RIFOXYB2_FULL_48_7 | reverse complement strand
CGGTTCCGCTCCTTGAATTCACCAGCCGGTAATTAGTTCCCGACACCTTCCCCGCCGACAGGCGTGTGTATGTTCCGTTGGCGCCCATGAACTGCGTTATCACGCGGTCCTGGCCGTCGGCAAGCTGGCTGAAAAACCCGGAGGGGAAATTTATATAGAACCTGCAGTAGTAATCTGTCAGCGTGAAATACTTGTAGAGCGCGGCGGTCCTCATGGTAGGGCTTGCATCCTGGGGCCAGAAAGACCAGCCGGCGCCGGCAGCCGCGCCGTGCGCGGCCATTGTAGATAATTCCACTTTCGTTTCAAACGTGCTGTACTGGCTGTAGGGCGCGTCCCACTCGTCGAACTGCCCGCTTTCAAAATCATCAAAGAAAATAAGCGAAGCTTGCGCCTGGGATAACACGAAAACGGAAATTGCCGGTAAAACAAAAAATAGTTTGCTGCAGATTGATTTGTACATGTAGTTCTCCCTCTTAAACCAGGTCACAGGCCTCTATTGGCTGCGGCCCTCCTTTATTATACATCAACACTTCTGAATGAATAGCTAATTTTAGAGAGCATGCTGAAAATTACCGTTTCTACTACACACGTTGAGTTTTTTATTCTGGGGACACAATACTTATTTATTCAAGATAATTAAATATTGTGTCCCCGGATTACGGTCCCTGTTTTATAACATCTGGCTTTTTATCCATTTAAAATATCTTTCGGTGCATTTCAATATATCTGTGGCTTCTTTTTCCCTGAATGGGCGGTCTTCATATTCCACAATGTTTTTCATACTTATAATTCTAAGCAACGTATTGGAATATTTTCTCGCATCTTCCGTATTTATTTGTTCAACCATAAAATCAATAAGATCCCTATGATCTTGACTGGTTGACCTTACACCTTTTCTGCGTACCAGCAGAGCATCAGTAGCGGATATTGCGCAATGAACAGCCTCAAGCCCAACCGAATTCCAGTTCTTTTCAGTGAAAGACAAGAACATAGAACTATAGAAATCTTCTGCTTTCTTTAAATATATCTCATACTTTGAATAATCAATTTTCTTAAACGATATCTTTTTAGGACTCATCCGTAATAATCTCCCCTGCGGTTTTTCCAAACAGCACATTTCCATGCAATACCGCTGATTCAATTAATTGATCCTTCTTTTTATACCGGGCCATGAACTCTTCCCGGGTTAAAACATATGGTGACAGGGTATTCCCATAACGGGAAATAAAATAATCGTTTTGTTTCAGTATAAAATCAACGATGGCTTGTTTATCGGTTTTATTTTTTACAATAAGCATTATATCTATATCACTGTGGGTTTTTTCTTTCCCCGTTGCTATACTGCCAAATAAGATTGACGATATAATGTCTTTCCTTTCATTAACAGGCAAACATTTTGTTACAATATTTTTCAACTCACAGGCCATATTCTCTTTTATCCTGGACTCAATATTAAATAAGGGGATAATTGCCTTTTCAACAATGTACTGATTCCTGCGGAGTTTGAATAAGTATGTATTACCAGCATGCTTCATATTCAGGATTCCCTGCTCATACAAATCACGCAGAACCTTATGGCACTGCCAATGATTTATTCCTGCTTCAATAGCTACCCGCCTGCCGCTTTGTTCGTCCGGATGCTGCACAAGGTACCGAAGAACCTTTATTTTTGTTTTTTGCCCCAAAATGTTGTCGATAATATATTGATATTTCATTTTTACCCTGTTGTCTACTAATGCAGACATATGTCTACTATTACAGACATATTACAATAAATACAAAATATTGTCAATTGCACTTAATTCGCTCGAGCAGTTAAGTATTGTGTCCCCGGATTACCCTAATTGCGTGATGAATCACGCCGCTACAAAATTCATAAGGAAATTATTTCTACAATACCCTTAATGTCGTTGATACTCAAGGATTATAACAGAAACCCCGAATAAATCTGCTGGATTCCTGCCAGAATCATGCAGGAATGACACACACCTGAACACAACCGACAAACCAGAAACAATAAATTATATTATTGGAGCCGACCCTATTATCTTACAGCATTTCGAATGGGTTTTCAAGAAGATTAAACTTATTACGCCGCGAATACCGGGACATTAATGAATAAGACCAGAGCCACTATTGTTTTTCTTATTATTTCAGCACCATCTTGCCGGTGGCGGTTGCGCCGGAGCTGCCGGTAACCTTATATATATACACTCCCCTGCGCATTTGCTCGCCGGCGAAGTTCTTTCCGTCCCAGGCCACATACGCGCCCGCGCCGGTTCCGGACACTGCCGAAAGCCGCCTTACAAGGCGGCCGCCTATAGTGTAAATGCTTACAGACGCTTCTGCCGAGGAGTTCGTAAGAAACCTGACAGGGCTCTCCGCGCTTACATTCCCGCAGGGATTCGGATAAGCATGGACGCTTTCCTTTACAGGCGGGTCAGCTGGCGGTGTTACCGGCGGTATCACAGGAGGAATTACCGTGCCGGTTGACGGCGGCGGAGTGTCCACCCAGCCCTGCATAACGGAAGCAATAATAGGTATGAGCTGGTTTGCTATTTTCTGCTGGCCTATCAAACTGGGGTGTCCGTCGCTTGCCTTGTCCGCGGGAATGGCTGTCCACTGATAGCGCAGGTCCGCCGGGCGGATTTTCGCATCCCCTTCGGAATTCAGCCGGGCCGCGACATTAATTGAATACTGCGATGACGGATGCCCTACCGAGCTGTTGATCACGCAGAAGAGTTCCGCGTTGGCATACTTGGACCTGATGAGTTTCATGAAGTTGTAGTAACCGTCCTCATACTGCTGCTGGCTCGGGTAGGGCAGGGTGGAATAGTCGTTGTTGCCCAGGAATATGAACACAGCGTCCGGCTGCCAGGCAAAGTTATAATCCTTCGCCTCATCCCTGCCGACAGTACTCTCATAGTAATAAACAAGCGTCTTGGTGGAGATAGTGTTTGTGTCGCTGTAATTCCTTACCGTCCCCCTGCCTGACCACGCCACTATGTGGTAATCGGCTTTGTAATACCTGGCTATGATAGGGCCGAACGAAAGAAAATTATTTTCCTTGTCGGAGGGGTTCCCTGTGGTACCGGAACTTGTTTCGTTCCCGTAGCCGCAGGTGTTGGAATCCCCGATGAATTCCAACCGGCGGCTGGGCCTTGGCGCGCAAGGCAGGAGCGTTTTCCCGGTATCCAGCACAAAACCAGAGAAAGTGCATATACCGCCGCTTGCTTCGTTCCTCTTGGTAACCATGATAGTGTGGGAGCTGTTGGAAAGCCCCGACGCCACGGGGAAAACCGTCTGCGTGCTGAGCGTGTGCAGGATAAAATCCGGAACGCTGTCCACGAAAACGGTATAATCAATGAACACGTTATAATAATTGTTGCTGGTGGTTTCCTGCATCCTTAGAGAACAGGAAGTGCCATCAAAAGCCGCGCAGATGTAAGAACCGGACCAGTCAAACCGGGGGCTCTTGGGATTGGCAGTGTTGAACCGCCCGACATACTGGATGTTCGTGTCGTCTGCGTCGATATTTGACTGCGCAAAAAGCGGCGAGCCGGGCAGTAACGAAATGCCAGCATAAAACGCCGCTATCAGTTTAATTTTTTTCATTCTTGTCTCCCAGGAATTCCAGGAATAACCAGAACCGTCCCTGTTATTTCACTGTTATTTCAGCGCCAGTTTTCCGGTTACAGATTCACCTGAAGCACCGGTGATCTTGTAAATATAAATGCCGCGGCCCACTTTCTCGCCGTCAGCATTTTTGCCGTCCCAGGTTATTTCCGCGCCGGTGCCCGGCAATGTTTTTATCAGCCGGCCGCTCACGGAATAAATTGCAACCTCGCCCCTGGCCATCCCTTCCAGTTGGAACTTAGCCGGGGTTGCCGCGGATATCCTGCACGGATTGGGATACGCGTGGACACCTTCCGGGAGGATTACCTGCTGCTCATCGCTCACGGTAGTGAATACCGCATCCGCTGAGGTTGTCTCAAAACCGGAACCTTCGCGGGTTATTATCCGGTAGTGGTACAGCGTCCCGGGAAGCAGCCCGCTGATTGTTACTGTGTGCTGGGCAACAAGGGCGCTGTCCTCTATTGTCACCATGCCGTAACTTTGTGTTTTCCCGTATTCCACCTGGCTGGTCGCAAAGCGGTCGGTAACCCAGCTGACAACCGCTGATGTTTTGGTGATGCCTGTCACGGTTATGGCGCTTATCACAGGGAACGGCGGCGTAGACCAGTTTTCAACAACATATTGGCCGTTGGAATTGGTTATTGCACTCTGCAGGCCCACTCCGTTCTGGGATTTCACGCTGAAATAGTAGGTTGTTCCTATGCTCAATACAAGCCCGGCGTGGTTTACCGACGTGCTTGTCCCGTTGTCTGTCCATGCGGCAACTTCACTTCCGCCCTGCGATGTCCCAATAGCGTACCAGTATTTGACTATTCCCGACTCCGCGTCAGCGGAGGAGTCCCAGTTAGCGTTAAGCGTCACGCTGGAATACGTGAAGGTCCAGTCAAAGGCGCCTGTCCCGTCGCGCACGGCAGAAGGAGCGCTCGGCTCGGAGCCGTCCTGCGCCACGTACTGCCCGTTGGAATTTGCAGCCGCGCTGTACATGTTCACCCCGTTTTCTGATTTCACCGTGAAATAATATGTTGTACCTACTGCAAGCGCGAGCGAACCGCGGGTAACGCATGTGGCTATCCACAGATTTGTCCAGGCGACGGCATCCGTTGCCCCTGCCGTCGTGCCGATGGCGTACCAGTACTTGCCTATTCCTGACTCCAGGTCATAGGAACGTTCCCAGTTGGCACTGAGCGATGTAGTTGAAAATGTCATTGAGATGTCGGCGCCCGCAATAGCGCCGTCGCGGATCGCCGTTATATTAGTTGGCGGGCTGGTGTCAACCGCTATATACTGCCCGTCTGAATTTGTCACCGCGCTTTGCAGTCCAAAGGGGTTTTCGGCTTTCACGCTGAAATAGTACGTTGACCCGTGCGACAACTGCAGCCCCTGGCGCGTAACATACGTGGATATCCCGATGTTTGTCCAACCGGCTATGTTGTTTGTCATCGCCGGGCTGGAGCTGATGGCATACCAGTACCTGCCTATGCCGGTCTCCGCGTCTACAGCGGAGCTCCAGTTGGCTGACAAACTTGTGCTTGAAAACGTAAAGCTCCAGTTGTTTATTCCGGTACCGTCGCGCACGGCCGAAGGTGCGGAAGGGGCCGTGTAATCACGCGCTACGTACTGGCCGTTAGATATTGTTGTTGAAGAAACAAGGCCGATGCTGTTCTCCGCATACACAGTAAAATAGTAGGTCGTGTCGAATACAAGCTCAAGTGCTGTTCTGGTTGCGCGCGTGCTTGACCATACGTTCAGCCAGCCGGATATGTCCCGTGCGCCGGGACTGGTGCCTATGGAGTACCAGTACTTGCTAATGCCCGACTCGGCGTCAGCCGAGGAGTCCCAGTTGCCGCTGAGGCTGGTCGTTGAGTATGTGAAGCCTATGTCGGCGCCGTCAACCGCGCCGTCCCGTACCGCAGTTATGTCCGAAGGCGGGGTGGGGTCGGGCGCTATGTACTGCCCGTCGGAGGTTGTTATGTTGCTGAGCAGGTTGATGCCGTTCATTGACCGGACTGAAATGTAATATGTAGTGCCGGTATTCAGCGTCAGATTGTTAAGCGTTGTATAAGTTGACAGCCCGACGTCGCGCCAGCCGCTGGATGTGCTTGTAAGGCCTGGGGCAGTGCCCGCGGCCACATAGTATTTGCTCACGCCGGTTTCCGTATCTGTGCTCACGCCCCAGCCGGCTGACAGACCGCTGGTAGAATAGGTGAAGCTCCAGTCGGAGGCGCCGCTGCCGTCGCGCACATACGCCGGCGCGCTGGGTGGGGTGGTGTCAGCCCCGGCAATATCGGGAAGCAGTGGAAATACACCGTTGGTATAATCTATCATTATATCGTCGAAAATAGTCTGCGTGCCGCAGTTAGGGTTGTTCTGATGTCCATCGGTCCTGCCAAAAGCCACGTAACCGTTGCTGAAGCCGGAGGAAGTGAACGAAACACATGTCGCTGTGATACCCACCTGGGCATAGTTGTTGTCAGGATCAAAAATCGCGACTGAGCTTGTAGAGTTGGTCCCGTCAATGTGCAAGTTGACCCAGTAGGTTTTTCCGGAAACAACCGTTACGCTGGCTACGCTGACCGTGGTAGCCGACAGGTTGGTGCAACTGTGGCAGCGCAGGATAGGCGGGGTGCTTGAATCCTTCCTTGTCTGGAGTACGGAATATTTTCCGTTTGAATATAGTATTGTGTCAAAATTGTTCCAAACAGGCACCGTGGTGCCGACTGTCAGGTAGCACGCGATAGTCATCTTCTGGAATGTCCCGCTCAGGTTGACGCGGACATAATAACTCTCGTATTTATCGGTCTGGGCCCAGGTGCAGGTTCCTGTATCCGTGAAAGTCATTGTCCCCACGTTAACAGTGCCGGGAAGATGTTGTTCCTTGCTTGATGAGACAAACGTGTGCGTTCCGGCCATGATCCAGGTTTTTGAGGGGTACCCGGATGCCTGGGCCGCCGCAGTGGTGAGCACAACGCCCGGCACGCCGCTCTCGCAGTTCTGGTAGAGATCTACGGTGACAGCCCCGGCCCTGACAGCCAGGAAAATTGGGAATAAAATAATTGTGAGTTTTAAGAATTTGAACATTAATCCTCCGGATAAATAATAGGGACGGTTCTCATTATATTATCAGTTTGTAGGGCACCACAATTCTCTCCGGCTTCAGGCCAGGGTCAGCGCGGCGCGCCAGGATCCTTTCAACGGCTATAACGCCTGTCTCTGTTACGCCGGGCGTTATTCTTGTATCACACAAGGCGGGATCGCTGGTATCCACGATTATGTCGCCGGGGAGTTTCACTTTCTTCTCCCTGAACACGGTTTTCAGCATGTCGAAATCGGTCAGGCAGATAATCGAGTCGAAAGGCATGTTTTTCCCGAGAAACTCGCCAATTCTTCTATAAACCCCGCTGCCCGAGCCGAGCACGGAAACCAGCCCGGGATTCAATTTTATCCCCGAATCCTTCAGCGCCTGCCTGTACCCGTCAATATAATTTTTCACGAACGGGTATTTTTCCCCGAGAGGGATGAAATACGCAATCTCCCTGCGCCCCTTGTTTACAAGGTATTTCACCGCGTTATAAATCCCGCGGAAATCGTCGTTTGTTATTATATCAACACCCTGCGCCAGCTTTTCGCCGAATACGTCGCCGATGAGAACAAACGGGAGTTTTGTCTTTTTTACGGTTCTCAGGTGCCTGTGCAGTATGTTGCCGGCAAGCACCAGCCCGGCTATAGTTTTTCCATTACTGCCGAAATCCATGCTGCCGCCGCCGTTCAGGGTTTTGTAAATCAGCTGGAGGCCCCGGCCCTTTACCGCTGCTTCAATGGAATTAATCAGGGCGTAAAACCCCTTGCTGCCCGCGGTCTGTTTCTCTATACCGGTGCAGACAACAAGGCATACCGTGTTTTTTTCCGCCGCTGCCGCTTCCCTGCCGGGCTTCGCGCTGATGACAATAGTGCCGTGCTTGGGCCTGCGGGATATGTATCCCTGCCGGGTTAAATCCGCCAGGGCGGTTTTTACGGTGACAAGCCCTACGCCGAAGGCCTTGCGCAATTCCTCCTGAGGCGGGATCTTTTTACCTACGGGAATTTCCCGGCCGAGTATTTTTTGTTCAATAATGGCAGACACTTGTTCGCTCAAAGGTTTTGAACTGCTGAAATTGGGTTTAGGAAATTGCATTCGTTCCTTGTGGATACCCTATGCTACGCGTTAGGAAGCGTATAGGGCATGATGGGGTATCCTTTTACTTATGAGCTCATAAGGCCTATTAAGCCCATTAAGTCTATCCTATTACTAATAGTTATAACACGGGTTTCCAGAAAAGTCAAGTCTTTTTCACAATTTTTTTGCGGAGCAAAAACGGCTTGATGCTGAGTCCCAGGGTGGGACGAAGCGCAAGGGGTTTTTTACAGGGGGTTTTTACAAGAAAAATGGCGACTTTAATTTCTAGGAAAATTAGAGCCGCCACTTGTTTACTTAAAGGTTTGATTGCTGAATAAAATATTACAAAATACTGCCTGTGTTATCAATAATTATTTATTGGGTATGTTATGGGTATGTTTTAATACTCAAATACAGCTCATTGCTGTTGGAGGGTGGTTCCAAGGTTCCTGGGCTTACCTGTTATGCCCAGTTTTCTGCGGATGCTTCTTCTTATGGTATGTACCGTATCCGGGGATATGCCGAGTATCCTGGCTATCTTCTTGCTTTTATGCCCGTTCCTTATCATATTGCTTATTTCCAGTTCCCGGGGGGACAGGGCCCCGCTTGACACCTTTGCGGCGCTTGTAAACGGCTCAGCGATCTTTTTCAGGTTTTCCTCAAGAATTTCCATGTACTTCTTTTCCCTGTTCCCGGCTTTCGCAGCGACCTTGGCGGCCAGCGGCAGGACCGTTCGCTCAATATTGGACACAAGGTTTTCCTTGATCTGCCTTTTTTCTATTTCGACCTGGGCTATTAGTTCCCTGAGCGCTATGTTCTTGCTTTCAAGTTCTTTTTTTTGTTTTTCAAGCAGGCCCCTGTTCTTTTCGCGCTCGGTTATATCGCGGTGAAATCCCAGGTAATAGGATTTATCCCCGTATTTCACGACATTGCAGGATACGCTTACGGGGAATATGCTGCCGTCCTTGCGGTAATGCTCGACTTCAAAACTTGTCAATTTCCCCTCGCGGATCTTCTTCAGGCGTTCCGGCGCCAGCTTCGCCGTCTCAGGAGTATCCAGGTCCTGCAACCTCATGGATGCCATTTCTTCCGGGCTGGCGTAACCATGCATTTTTGCGAACGACCCGTTAACGATGATAGTTGAACCGTCGAGCGGCATGATGATCACCCCGTCCACGGCCTGGTCGAAAAGCGTACGGTACCTGGCCTCGGATTCTTTAAGCAGTTCTTCTGATTTTTTGCGGCCGGTGATGTCAACCACCGACTGAATGATGCAGAGCTCATTCCTGAACAGCATTGTCCTGGCGTAAAACAGCCCGGTCTTGACGGCCCCGTCCTTCATCCTGACATCGGATTCGGTTATTGCAAAACCGTTCTTTTTCAGCTCTTGCCGGGATGCTCTCCTTATTTTCGAGCTGACCATGTTAAGGTCCCCTGTTCTCTTGCCGATGACCTCCTCTCTCCTGTAGCCGGTCACTTTCAGGAAGGCGTTGTTAACCTCGACGAACCTGCCGTCGTCAAACGTGGTTATGGTGGAGATCGCGGGTGAGAAATTGAAAATCTTCAGGAATTCACTCTCGGATTCAGCGCTGAATTTTACAGGCTTTTCTTTTTTCATTAATTATCTGATTATACTAAATTTGCCTGTTTTCTTTTCACCCTGCGGGTTGGTAATTAAATAAATGTAGGTTCCTGAGGCGGTTCTGTCGCCTGAATATGCTGTGAGGCCCCAATCGAGCGAATCCGACGCATCGTTTTTGTACAGGGTGTTTATCAATTCACCGTTGATATTGAAAATCCTGATGTCAGCCCTGTAAGTCAGGCCCTTGAATGTAATGTGATTTGATACTGCCGTATCTGGCCTATGAGGATTTGGAAAAACTATCACGTTGTTGAGGTTTATGCTGGATTCATCCCGGTATAACAGGCAGAAAAAAGAGAAATGGCTGGTTCTCGCTGTGATTGTTTGATTCACGCTGTTTATTGGCTGGTTCCCGGCAAGCAATTTCCATACCCCATTGG
>MGVM01000058.1:4781-8321 GCA_001800495.1 Elusimicrobia bacterium RIFOXYB2_FULL_48_7 | reverse complement strand
TGAACCTGCCAGAATGTACCGCAAGGTCCGCAGAATCAACGATGGTTGATTTTACCGCTGGGGTTATGTAAATATTCGTGCCGGCATTAAAAGCGCCAGGCGGTATTTCCAGGAGAATATTGTCGGAAAATGCCGTAGTGGTTGAAGTTGAAGATAAAATACTTGTTATCCCCGCCGACTTATCCAACACAAAATCAAGCTTCAGGGTTTTCCCGGCGACAACATGAAAATTGCTTTTGGTCCTGCCAAACACTCCCGCGCTGGTTGAAGGATAGCAGGTAAACGAGTAAACATTTTCGGGCAAACCTCTCATTGTATAAGTACCTGCGGCCATTGTATAAACACTATTGCCGTAATTTGCGCTAATCCTTATATCCTTGTAAGGCACACCCCTGTAATCGGTAACGCGGCCGGTTACAATTCCGCCGGTATCAAGAATAAAATTAATATTAGTTGTCTGTTCCGGGAATACACCTATGTTCTTTTCGCTTTTTGCTATCAGGTAAGAATTGTACGGTGGGCCGCAATAAACCGAATAAGAACCGCCCTTGATCCCTTTAATAGTATAACCCCCGGTTGATGAAGAATAAGAATATTTACTACTAGGCCCGCTTATATTTATGGAAGCGTTATACACGGGATTCCCGGCCTGGTCTGTTATTTTGCCCGTGATTATCCCGCCGGGGCGCAATACCATATTAATAGTTACTGTTTGCCCTGTGGATACAAAAACATTATTTACGCTTGTATCAAAGAGGTTTTCACCGTACGGAGCATTGAAGTTAACCATGTAAGTCCCGCTTAACAACCTATTAATTGTATATCCTCCGGTAGAAAGAGAATGAGCAGATCGGTTTGACTGCCCGTTTGTAAAGATATAAGCATCATACACCGGATTCCCAAGGTTGTCAGTGATCCTGCCTGAGATTATTCCGCCTGCCTGCATAACAAAATCAACCGTGACGCTTTGCTCCGCTGTCACGAAGATATTATTGGTGGTGATGCTTGTGATGTAATTTGAGTTGTTTGGCGGATAACACGTTACAGTATAGTTTCCAGGCCTAAGCCCGACTACACTATAGGTCCCGGTAACCGAGGAGTAAGAATTTTTGTAAGATACGCCACTTGCTGTAATCTCGGCGTTATACACGGGATTCCCGGCCTGGTCAACTATTTTCCCCGATATTATTCCGCCAGGTTGAAGTGCAAAATCAAGGTTAGTTATCTGGCCGGTACTTACAGAAATATTGTTTGAGCTTACGCTGATCAGGTTTATGCCGGCGGGGGCATCGCAATTTACGTTATATATTCCGTTTGAAAGACCCTGGAGCCTGTATCCGCCGGTTGATAAAGAATAACTGCTGTAGGACCTGTAACCATCACTGGTCCGGATATTCGCTCCAATGACAGGGTTTCCATACTTATCGGCAACCGTTCCCAAAATCACCCCGCCTTCAAATAAAACGAAATTAAGACTCATAACCTGCCCTGTGCTTATGAAAACATTGTTCATTCTTACCGAAGATAAATTTGACCCGTTCGGGCCATAACAATACACCGTATAATTCCCGCTCAAAAGGCCCTTGACGCTATAGCCGCCTGTGGAAAGCGAATAATCCGAGTTATATGACGGGCCGCTTACTGAGATTCCTGCATTATATACCACTGTTCCCGATGAATCCGTTACGATACCGGTCAGTATGCCATAGGCGGGCAATACAAAATCAAGATTTGTGGTTTGCCCACCAGTTATTGAAATATTATCCATGCTGATGTTCATAAGGTTGGATCCAGATGGAGCATAACAATAAACGGTATAAACACCGCCTGGGATACCCTTTACAGTATAACCCCCGGTTGATGAGGAGTAACTATAACGATACGGAGGGCTTAGTGTGATTCTTGCGTCATAAACCGGGTTACCCGCTGTATCCCTGACCCTGCCGGAAAGCAAGCCGCCGGTGAGCAGCTTAATATCAAGCGAGGTTACCTGATTTACATTTACCGCGATATTACCAATGGTGACATCATTTAAATTTGAACCGCTGGGAGCATAGCAATAGACGGTATAAACACCGCCCGAAATCCCCTTTACAGTATAACCCCCGGTTGAAGATGAATAACCGGAATAAGAATTGCTGGAATCACTTAGGTATACACGGGCATCATAAACGGGATTCCCAGAATCATCGGTGATCTTGCCTGATATGATCCCGCCGGACTGCAATACAAAATTGACCTCAGCAACCTGGCCTGTATTTACAGTTACATTATCAACCCTGGAATCGATAAAGTTTAAATTATTAGGAGCATCACAATATACACGATAAGTACCGCTGACAAGCCCCCTGACCGTATACCCTCCGGTTGACGATGAGTAGTCATAATTGCCATTACCGCTTGTATACACATAAGCCTGGTAAACCGGATTCCCCGATTGATCCGTGACCCTGCCCCTGATCATATTCCCTTCCTGTAAAACAAAATCAACTGTTGTTACCTGGCCGGTGCTGGCTGATATATTTGCTGTTCTGGTGCTGATATAGTTTGAATCGTGAGGAGCATAACAATAAATAGTATAAGTACCGCTCAGCAGGCCTTTAACTGCGTATCCTCCCGTAGAAAAGGAATATCCATAGTTATAAGAAGGCCCACTCACACTAATTTGTGCATTATAAACAGGGGTTCCCGCTGTGTCCGTAACTCTTCCTGAGATTATCGCGCCCGGCTGCAATACAAAATCCACAATGCTTGTTTGATCTGCCTCAACACTAATATTGCTGCTGCTCAGGCTGATAAAATTTGATCCATAAGGCTTCTCGCAATAGATAGTGTAACCAAAACCTACAGGAATACCCCTGATTGTATAGACGCCTGTTGATGAAGAATAACTGTATTTACTGTCAGGGCCCGGCGTATATACATACGCGTTATAAACCGGGTTTCCCGACTGGTCCGTGACTCTTCCTGAAATTGCCCCTCCCATCTCTAAACTAATGTCTAGAGTGGTGGTTTGATTACCGTTTAGGTATACGTCAGTTAAAACCTTTCTGACATAATTTGTCCCTGAGGGAGGATAACAATAAATGTAGTAGATCCCATCCGGCAAACCGGTCACAGTATAAGTCCCTGTAACCGAGGAATAACAGGACCTGGACGAAGGCCCGGACACAATGAGATATGCATCCTTCACAGGATTACCGGAAAGGTCTGTTACCCTCCCGGTTAATGCGCCCGCAAAAGCCCCGGCGTGGACACAGAAAAACAAAGCGCAGCAAATAAGGTTAAAAAGTTTGTTATTTCCCATGGAATTACGTTTAAAAACCATCAAAATTTATACATAACGCTCATCTGGGCAATGGGGCGGTTGGTTACACCGCTTATCAAATATGTCCCGGAATATAAAACATCATAATTTATCACAGTGTCAATAAAAAGCTGATCCCACAATGCCGCAGACAAACCCATGTTCAGGGTTACAGCATTCTGCTGGTGTATTGTTGTTTCTGAGATTATCCTGCTTGAGACTATATTGGGGGT
>MGVM01000058.1:0-4762 GCA_001800495.1 Elusimicrobia bacterium RIFOXYB2_FULL_48_7 | reverse complement strand
TCTATGGTGGTGGTAACCCATTGAAAAATATATTTTCGTATGCCGGCACGTGCCGTGAAAATCCTGGAAAACTGGTACTCAAGCCCTGCTTTTAATGGCACGCTGTACTGCTCTGAGGCATAATCATATTCTTCCGTGATAATATCCCTTATTTTGTTTCTTGTAACGGCGTTGCTCACGGTCCTTGTAAGGTTGAATTCAGAACCTATTACCAGAAAGCACTTTTGACTGCACTGCTTGTTCAAGGCAAGGCCCAGGGAAGCGTTTGTGACGCTCTGGACTCTGTCCTGCTCGTTTAGCACTTCGCTTATGCCATCCGCGTTCGTGTCCTTGTTCTCGGTATAAGTGTTGTTGAGGTTCGCGTAATTTGTCATTATCAGGAAAAATAGCGATTCCGTGTCGTTAAGCTTCATTATATTCCTGAGCGTAGCGCCATAGCTTACAGGGGAAATTGCTTCCAGTTTTCTCTTGTCTGAGGCAAAATTGTTCTGCACTGCCAGGTAATATGAATCACTGTATTCATTTTTAACTACAGGAAAACCCAAGTTCAGCGCTATGTCAAACTCCTTCGAAGTTTTCCAGCCGGGCAAAAACACCATTCCTAAAGACAGGTTTGTTTCATATGACGCCTTTTCCATCTCGACAGAACCATCGTTATCTGCAGGCGTGGCTTCCATGAAATCATTCTGGTAATGGCTGTAATTAGAGTCAAAATTCAGCATGATGCCGAAATATTTTTTTTCCTTGTTGCCGAAACCGTAGAACAGGTCAAATTTGTTTTGAGGAGACAGGGCGGACATACTGCCGGCGTTCTGTGAATTTAAAACATTCGGAATAATAAAATTAGTTAAAGCAGTAACATCACTCCCACTTGGGTCGGCCCCCATGTTATTAAGAACAGAAGCATAGGGCCTCGAAACAAACAATCCGCCGACACCGTTCAGGATATTGCCTGATACGCCCGCCCACTGGGTGGAAGGCTGTGGCGCAGGCGAAACACCCGGCTCAAACCAGGCGGTTTTATTATATTGGACTATTCTGGCCGGGTTGATCCAGATATTATAATCGTCCTCTACCATCCAATTTGAAACACCCAAGCCGTTTAACCGGGTTTGGGTTGAAAATGCCATGCAGACATTGATAAGACATAAGCCAAAAGATAAAATAATGATCTTTTTCATTCTTCCCCCAAAAATCATGAGTTTAACCTAGGAAACATTATAGTTAACTGCGGTTGGTTTTACAAGAAAAGACGAGAATACTGTTGCTCCAAGTGACTTTCAGCTCTTGTACGGCTTCGGAACAGGGAGGGTCGGGTTGTCGTACAGCCGCACGTGGAAGCACTCGCCGCCGTTCCCTTTGGGCGTGTTATCCGACAGGAGTTCTATGGTATTGAGCGAATTTTGTTTCAGCGCTTCCAGCGGGAGCCGGAAACAGAGCTGGTTTTCTTTTTTCTTTCCCTGGTGCCAGTGCCAGCCCAGGTCGAGCCATTTTTTTACTTCCTTAGGGATTTTCTTTTCGTTTTTCCACCACACGCCGCCGTGGAACAGCGAATCGCCGCTGTATTTCATCCGGCAATCGAGGCCCTTGAGGTAATATTTTTTTCCGCCGTTGATCCTGATATACCAATCAGAGCTCTTCGGGTTTATTGTGATGTTTTTTACCATCGTCAAATGGCTGGAAATGCTTTTAACGCCTTTCAGCGATGAAAGATACAGGTTTCTTCTTATGCCCTGCCCCTGTTCCACCTTCTGGAAACAGAGGTTGTCCCAGCCGTGGCCGTCATCGCGCGAAAAACCCGGCTCTAGCAGCATTCTGCCGGAAGCATCAATGGATCTCTCCGTGAGGAATTTCGCCGGGAATTTGTCCATTTCCGGGTAAAGCGCTTTCGCGGATTCCGGGGTGAACCTGACCCAGGAAAATGAGCCGATGGTGCTCATGTGCCAGTTCAAACCTATGGAATAATCATACAAAAAGTCGTAAACGTTCCTGTAATATTTTTTCTGCTCTTCCGGCAGGTTTTTGCAGGCGTCAGGGTCGGACCAAACCTCTATCCAGCTTTTGTCCATCAGGTGCACGCAGATATCCCCGTGGCAGTAATCAATGTTTTCGCAGAAAAGCCATTTCCCATTTATCCTTATTTCGCCGTTGGTATGCCCCGCGCCGTCTCTCTTAAAAATTATTATAGCCCTTGATTCCAACCCCAGCGTGTTCGCTATAGCAGCGATCGCCGCGCCCTGGCCTGTGCACCAACCGCCCTTGTCTATAACGTCTATCATATGCAGATAGCGGCCATCCTTTATTTCATGCGCTATGGCAATATCATTCACGATTACCTGGATTTTCTTGACTAAAGGCAGGTTCTTGGGGACATAAACTTCAGCCCTGTTGATCTTGCTGTTCCAGTAATTTACCAGGTAATCCCAGTCCTTTTTGTGATCGCCGAATTTTTTGGAAACATAGCAGTTTTTTGTATCGCGGGTGGTAATGAGTTTTGGCATCCTAATGCAGGGGTTAACGTGCGGTATATTCGTAAAGCGCGTGTTCTTAGGGTACTCCACGCAGAAATTCCAGTCCACATCCTGGCTCACACCTTTGCGCCAATAAATCTTCTTGTCCATGGCGTAAGTGCCGGCCATATGGTCCGGCACGTCTCTTTTCAGTTCTTTCCATCCGCTTTTTGAGCTCATAGTGTTCTCCTGTATGCAATTAAGTATTGTGTCCCCATTATTACATTATTATACTACTTTAGGCGGTTCTTTATCCAGAGAAAAGAGGTGACGATGCGGGGGTAATAGATTGCCTGGAGAGCAGTTCTTTTATCGGAAAGCACCTGGTCTGAAATGGTCTGGGCTGCTGCCGCGACCTGCACCCAGTGGATGAGGTTTTCCATAAGGGCGGGGTGCTTTTTTTCTATGTTTATGCCGAACACTTCCTTTATTACAAAGAGGCACAGGTTGGCTTTTGACGGCCAGGTGTTGGTGCTCAAACTACTAAGGCGCAGGCCGCCCGAAACGGCATCCGAGCAATTGCCCGGCAGGAGGCAGGTTTCAATATGCTTTTTGAATACGCCCATCAGTTCAGGGAAATCCTTGAAGCGGCCTCCCAGGCCCAGGAAATAGGGCACAGCCAGCGGCTCGATGGCAGCTATCAGCTTGCTTTTTGATTCGCCCAGGATATTGGCTGGCAGGCATTTGGTTTGCGGGTTATAACTTTTTACCAGCGAAGCGGCGGTTTTACAGGCGAACTCCCGAGCCCGGCGCGCGCGGGTTTTGTCGCCGAGCATTTCAAAATGTTTTTCAAGCATCAGCGCGGAGCACCAGGTCTTCACCACTATGTAAAGGTTGCCCTGCGCCTGCAAAAGAGACGCGTCAAGGCAGTCGTATGTTGTTATCTCGCTTCCTTTATCGCCGCATTTCAAACTCTCGGCTTTCAAAATACCGTCGCGTTTTGACGGGTCGTGATGGTCCCTGTTTTCCATGCTTTCAAGCAGGGCGCCGGCGATTTTTTTTCTTTTCTTCGCCCATTTAATGTCTTTTGAAGACAGCGCGTAGCCGGCAAAGCAATAAATCCCGTTTAAAAGTTCTTCAGTGGTCATAAAACCGTAACAACCCCGGACATTCGCCCTTTCATAGCCGCCAACACCCTTCGGCGAATACGTGGTAAAATTGCCCATGTCGTGGGTGAAAGACAGCCCGCCCGGATACGTTTTCCCTGGTTCATCAAGGAATCTTACGCGGTCAACATAGCTGTACCTGTCTATGTATAAATCCATTATATTCCGGGTTACCCAGGGATTCCGGCAAAGCTCCCAGGGAAGATGGTCGGCGGCCAGGTCCATAGTGTTTCTCCAGAAGAACCCGCCCTCGCCGATGTTGTAATAATACTTGTTTCCCGAATAGGCCAGCTGGGTATTCGCGTAGTAGGCGCGGACGGACTGCGCGAACATCTCGCGGTTTTTTTGATCCGGGCACAGCGCCGCGGTTTGCCTGTCAAAATTTATGGATTCTTTTTTGATCCTGGAGGCGCTATCAAGCCCGAAAGCGCACACTTCTTCAACGCTTTTAAAGTATTTTGTGTAGAGATATTCTGTTTTTATGACTTGCGTGGCTTCGCCGTACCGGTAAAAGCCGAATGAGCAAACCAGTGTTTCTTTCCTGCGCGGGAGCACTTTCATCATTATGCCGCCCTCGTAACCGCTTGCGTGCACTGACTGCGAGCCATTTTCAACAACCTGCGCTATATCATTGCCCATCACCGGCCAAACCTTGTTTTTAACGGGTTTCGCGGCAAGCGCCCATGAATCCGTGTAAGCGACACCGCAGAGCTTTCCGCCTGTTGACCAGTCAAGCCGCCTTAAACGTTCCTTGAAAGTCTGCTTCAGGCCGATGAAACCGTAAGCGGGGTTGCCGGACTTTGAATTGTCAATTGTGATTTCCATTAATATTACCGGGCATACAGCGTACTTCAGGAGGCTTTGCGGGGGATTATTTTCCGGGTCGGGAATTCCGGGGTGCGGCGTGTAAACCTTAAGGGTAATATCCTGCGTGCTGAATTCATCAATGCAGGGGGTGAGCGTTCTCCGAATATCCCGCGGGTCGATCAGCCGCCATGTATCATTGACTTCAGCATGCCTCGAACCCTCTTTTTTTTCCTGCTCACCTGTATAGAACGGGAATGTCTTCACCTTCCCGCCGCGGCTAAGCGCGACAGCAAAATCAGCGTTGTACTGGATTTTTGGAACGGCGTTGTTTATGGCCAC
>MGVM01000057.1 GCA_001800495.1 Elusimicrobia bacterium RIFOXYB2_FULL_48_7 | reverse complement strand
ATTTAGGCACCATGGTGGGCGCTTTCTGGGGGATGGTTATCGCCTTCACGGAAGATGATTCAAAATACATCCCGAGCGGCGCGGCCTGGGGCTATCTGGGTGGTATGGGTTTCGGCCTGGGCATCGGCCTTCTTGAAGCGCCGACGCTGATAAGTAAAAGAGAAGACCCTGACATGCAGCCGAATTTGTTCTGCTTCAGGGACTCGCAAAAGAACCTATGCACGGGGATGGGAATTTCATACAGTTTTTAGTAAGATTATGGAGGGAGGAAAATATTAGATGCCAAACATACCGGTAGGGAACACGCCGATACAGGAAAACCTGATCTACGCCAATTACTACGCCCCGCGCGGGAGGAACCGCCTCTACATCTTGGGAAGCGAATTGTCCCAGCGCTATATTTACCCCACGGATCTGCTGATAGGCATTATCGGTGCGGAGGGTTCCGGCAAATCCACTCTCATTAAGGGCCTGTTTCCCGGCCTCGAGCTTACCAATGACGACGACGGCATCAACATCCAGCCGGCGCCCATATTCAAGTTCGCCAAGAACGACTTTTTCTCCGGGCACACTTTCCACATAGACATCAGGTTCGAATCCGCTTTCAAGCAGAAGTACGAGATAGTGGAAGCCATCAACAACGCCATCGCGCACAACAGGCGCGTGGTGGTGGAGCATTTTGAGCTGGTTTACGAACAGTTGGGTTACAATGCGCAGATTATTTTTGGCATCGGCGAGGAAGTTATCGTTTGCCGGCCGTCAGTGTTCGGGCCTTTCCCCGCGGATATCAAGAAGATAGTGGACAAGACCATCAAATTCCGCCTTATGGCGCACTCCGCGGAGGACATCACCAGCATGATACTGGCCAAGGACTATAATTACACCCGCCCGGTGCTCCATTCCGACGTGCGCCACGGCTTCGTAATTGGTTTCTCCGAGAAGCCCAATATCGATATCGCGGAGCTTGAAAAGAAAGTGCTGGGCATCATCAATTCCGGTCTCAAGATTCAGATGGCGGATGAGAGCCACATAAACATCGGCGAAGAGCAGATCTACTGCACCGGCGTGCGCACCCATGTCAACTCCTCGAACAAGATAGAGAACTTCCGGCTGGTGAAAGACTACAAGTACGACCCCATCTCAAAGGAATACCTCCTGATCGGCATTGTGGGCAAGAAGGAATCCGCCGGTTTTGAGGACCTCTCCCCGATAATCGGGTAAAACCAAAATGCAGCGCCGCTTGACAAACCCCGGCGTGCCTGGTATAATGTACATAAATTATATTCATATGTACAATATATATGTACAACAAAAACACGCTCGGCGGGGGTATTCATGCTAGAATCATTATTCGGCAACCAGGTGGTTGAAAAAATCCTGTTTTACCTGCTGGTTTATGAAAACGGCTACATAAGGGGCATTGCAGGCGCATTCAATCTGCCCGTGACGGGCGTTGTCCAGCAGCTGGACCGGCTTGAAAACGGGGGAATAATAGTCAGCCAGAAAAAGGGCAAAATAAGGCTGTACACGCTGAACCCCAGGTACCCTTTCATAGATGAATTGAAGGCCCTGCTGGCGCGGGCGAAAAACGCGCTGCCGGAGGCAGAATTGGAAAAATATTACAGGATGAGGACCAGGCCCAGGAGAAAAGGAAAACCAACCCGTGGATAAAGTAGACTGGAAAAATATCGGCATAAAGGAACTTGCAATCCTGGTAAGCGGGCAATTGAAAAAGAGCGGGATTGACGCCGTGCTTGTAGGCGGAGCCTGCGTGTCGATCTATTCGAACAATAAATACGAATCTATGGACCTTGATTATATCTCTCCGGCATCATTGAAGGATATCCGGAAGGCGTTGGGTGAAATAGGGTTCCAAAAAGGCGCCGGCCGCCATTTTACAAGGGAAGACTGCCCGCTTTACGTTGAATTTCCTCCGGGGCCTGTCGCTTTGGGCAGGGAATTTCCGGTTGAAAGGTTCAACACCATTAAAACACTGAAGCTTTTGACCCCGACGGATTGCGTGAAGGACAGGTTGGCGGCATTTTTTCACTGGAATGACTACCAGTCGCTGGAGCAGGCGCTGATGGTAGCCAAGAAACAGCCGGTGAATTTGAATGAAATAAAAAGATGGTCAATTAAAGAACGCATGGAAGGTAAATACGCAGAATTTTCTTCCGCGTTGAAGAAAAATAAAATGTTTAAATAATGCGGGAAGTTATGAAAGAAAAAGCTGTTGAATATTATCACGGCAAGGAAAACTATAACTGCGCGCAGGCGGTAATGAAGGCGTGCTGCGCGCTCTGCAGCGAAGAGGATATTTCCCGGCTCACCGGCATGGGCGGCGGGAGGGCCGAGGGCGGATTGTGCGGGGCGCTCTATGCCGCGAATAAACTGTTATCAGGTGAAGATAAGAAAAAAATGCTGGTGGACAAATTCCGCGAGGCGGCCGGTTCGGAGAAATGCAGGGAAATAAAAAAACTTAAAAAAGCTTAGCTGCAGGGATTGCGTGAAACTGGCCGCGGAATTTTTGGAGAAGAATAGCTCAAACCTGTAGACGGTTTGAGTTTCGCACTTTGCTCAATGAGAGACTTTACTGAAGGAAGCATATTCAAGCAATTATTGTATTTCACGGTGCCGATGCTCCTGGGGAATCTCCTGCAGGCGCTTTACAGCGTGGTTGACGCTATCTGGGTGGGGCGATTGATAGGCCACCAGGCGTTTGCCGCCGTTTCCACTACCGTGCCCATGATATTCATGGTGGTGTCTGCGATCATAGGGCTTTCAATGGCCACGAATATACTTGTGGGCCAGGCGTTCGGCTCGAAAAACATGCCGTACCTGTCCAAGGTGCTCACAAATTCCTTTATCAGCACGGGCTTTCTGTGCATACTTATTTCCGCCCTGGGAATAATTTTCAGTGATCCGCTGCTGAACCTGCTCAATACGCCGGATGATATCAAGCCGATGTCCCATGTTTTCTGGACGGTAACAATGGGCGGGCTGGTTTTCACTTTCATGTACAACTGGTTCAGCGGGGTTTTAAGGGGGCTGGGCGACGCCAAGACGCCGCTGTACCTGCTGGTGGTTTCCACCTGCCTCAACATAATCATCGTGCCTGTGCTGATCCTGGGTCCCGGGCCGTTGCCGAAGCTCGGTGTCGCAGGTTCCGCCCTGGGAACCGTCATATCCAACGCGGTGATGATAGTTGTTTCCTATTACTTTGTCTTAAGGAAGCACGCCCTGTTAAATGTCCGCCAGTGGGATTTCTCCATTGACTGGGCCATCATCAGGAAAATCTTCGCCATAGGCCTTCCTGTTTCCATGCAGATGATAGTTATAAGCTTAAGCGGGGTGCTGATGGTGTCGTTAGTGAACGGGTTCGGTTCGCTGGTTACCGCCGCCTACGGAATAGGCATGCAGCTGGACAACCTGGCTTTCATGCCGGTGATGGCTATTGGCATGAGCGTGTCGTCAATGGTGGCGCAGAACCTGGGCGCGATGAAATATGACAGAGTGCACAGGATCATGAAGCTGTCGTTCGTGATGTCGTTCGCCTGCGCGCTGTTTTTCTTTATTTTGATTTACGGGTTCCCGCGCGCTATCGCCGGGATCTTCACGAAGGAACCGGCGGTTATAATGCTGACAGTGCAGTACGTGCGGATCGTGAGTTTTTCCTATTTTCTGTTCTCGGGGATCATGATACTGCAGGGTGTGGTGAGAGGGTCGGGGGACACTACAACAATGCTTGTTTTTTCGGTTATTACGATGATAATTGTGCGCATTTCCCTTGCGTACGTATTTTCCAAATATACCCTGCTGAATGAAACAGGGCTGTGGCTTTCAATCCCTTTAAGCGCCGTGATGGGCCTGCTGCTGCATTACTGGTACTATAAGAGTGACCGCTGGAAAAAAAGTATCGTGCCGAGCACAGTGCGAGGTCCTGAAACTGTTACAGATTAGCTTCAGGGCCGAGCAAAGTGCGAGGTCCTGAAACTGCTACATATTAGTTTCAGAGCCAGCTAGTTCAGTATAGACCACCAGAATATTCCCGCGATGGCAAGGAATACCGCGCCTATAACTATGCGGAACAGCATCCCGCTTGTTTCCTGCAGGAGAGTTTTAACCGTGAGCCAGTCGTTGATCTTGATGAGCTGTTTCGGGAAGAACAGGACAAGAAAGCCGAACACCGTGCAGTAAAGGGCAGCCAGCCAGAAAACAATCCGAATAATAACCGTTGTCATTTTTTTACCTCCAGTTCAAGCAATTTATTTATTTTTTGCAGCAGGTGGTCGTGGTCGAAGGGCTTGGTAACGTAATCGTCCGCCTCGGACGCGAAGCCCAGCAGCTTGTTCTTGGAATGGCTCATGCCCGTGAGCATTATTATGGGAATGTGCTTGTGCTCGTCGTTGTACTTGAGTATCCTGCAGATCTTGTAGCCGTCGATCTCGGGCATCATCACGTCCAGCAGGATAAGGTCGGGGCGGTTGCCCTTGGTCTTGAAAAGCTCCAGGGCCTTGGTTCCATGCGAGATAGTGGTGACCTCGAACCCCTTGCTTTCAAGCAGCATCCGCAGGGTTTCCAGTATCCCCTCGTCGTCGTCTACTGCCAGGATTTTTTTCTTTGACATTGATCTCTCCTCCGTTGTTATTGCCTTATGATTTCAGGGTTTGAATTTAAAGTTAACCTGTCCGTACTGTTCCTGCATGTCTTGTGCGGGATAAAAAGCCCAGTCTTTCAGGGCCCTTATTGCCAGGTCGTCCAGGTCTTTGTAGCCCGAGGACCTGGACACGCTTATGTCGTCTTTTATAGTCCCCTTGGGGAGAACGTGGAACCACAGCACTACTTCAGATTCCAGCCCTTTTTCATTTACCCATTGAGGGGTTACGGGAAAAAACGCGGAAAGGATCTTCCTGTCTTTCACGGGCCCGAAAAGCTGCATGGGCGCGTTTTCCTGGTTTTTTTCTTTCGGTTTTGTGAGCTGTTTTAATTTATCCAGCAGGGTCGGGCGGCCTACTTCAGCCGGTGTTGCCGGGCGGATATCGGGCCTGGCTGCGCCCGGCGCGCCCTGGTTGACCATGTTTTTCATTGAGTCCAGGGGATTTTGGGTTTCTTTGTTAGAGGGGTTTTTTATCAGCAATATGCCGGAGATTACAACGGCGAGGGCTGCGAATATGAAGAATGTTTTGGCGGCACTTTTCATTGATAAATTATATATCTTTTTGGGGGGTTGCGCAACCATGATTGACTCTTTAGCACATATGTGCTAATATGTCAAAAATGGAGGAACTATGACCGAGAACCTATCCCAATCAACCCAAAAAGTCCTGGATACCCTTAACACCTGGTTCAAGCAGAACCATTACCCGCCCACTTTGCGGGAACTGGCGCATTTGCTTGATTTCAGCTCCACCTGGCCTGTGCGCTACCACATAAACAAGCTTGTTGAGCAGGGTTATATCAAAATGGACAGAAAAATCTCCCGCGGGATAGGGCTTCTCCGTCCTTCGGAGGCTTCCGGCATTCCCGTGATTGGCAGGGTCAGCGCCGGCCTTCCGGTGGACGCGGTTGAGAATTTTGACGGCCACATAGACCTGCCCGGCATGTTTAAAAAGGAAGACAATATTTTCGCCCTGAAAGTGAAAGGCGACAGCATGAAGGACGCCGGCATCCTGCCGGGCGACACGGTTTTTGTCAGGAAACAGCCAAACGCCTCCAACGGCGACATAGTGGTCGCGATGATAGGCGACGAGGCGCTGGTAAAGAAATACTACCTTACGAAGCAGGGCGTCAAGCTGGAAGCCGCCAACCCGAAATACCAGCCGGTCATTTCAAAGGAAGTTAAAATAGCGGGAAAAGTGGTGGGGGTTTTGCGGAAAATCTAGCCCAAACTTGTAGCGCAAATCTATAGACAATTTGTGTTTCGCACTATGCTCAAACAGTTTGGGCTTCGTACCATACTCAGACATGGAAAGAATAAACGAGAAGATAAAGGCGGCCGCGGTTTTCGAGGACAACAACATAAAGCCGAAGTGGTTCGTGTGGAAAAACAGGAAATACGCCATCACGGAAACCACTTATTCCTGGAAAACAAAAAGCGGGGAGGAACAGGTGATCCATTTCTCGGTCACCGACGGCAACACCCTGTTCGAGATAAGTTACAACCAGAAAACCCTGAAATGGGTTCTGGAAAAAACGGAATAATAAATGGAGGGCTGATGGAAACAAAAATAGCGTTGTTCAAAGGACGCAGGATCAGGAAAGCGCTTCATAACAAAGAATGGTGGTTTGTGATTGCAGATATTGTTGAGGTTTTAACCGATTCTGTACAGGTGGGTGGTTACATAAAGGATATGCGTAGGCGCGATCCGGAGTTAAACAAAGGGTGGGGGCAAATTGCCACCCCCCTTTCTATTCAAACTGAAGGAGGTGTTCAACAACTTAATTGCGCCAATACCGAGAGAATAACTATCTGAAAGAAAAAGAATCCCAGAAAAAACTTACCAAATAATGGAAAAAACCATTTTACACATTGATATGAATGCTTTCTTCGCTTCGGTGGAGCAGGCTTGTAACCCGTTTTTGCGGGGCAAGCCGATTGCTGTCTGCGGGGAAATTGCCAAAGGCAGTAAATACCCCCGGACCATAATCACCACCTCATCCTACGAAGCGCGCGCGATGGGAGTGAAGGGTATTCTTACTATCCCGGAAGCCAAGGCGCTCTGCCCAAACCTCATCCTTGTGCCCGGTAACCTGGATAAATACATTGATGTGTCGCTGAAAATCCAGAAAATCCTGCTGGATTTTACCGATACCGTGGAAGTGTTTTCCATTGACGAATGTTTCATGGATGTGACTGACATACTTAAATTTTATAAAGATGACAGCCCGGCAAATGCAATAGCCAAACAGATAAAGGCCCGCATAAAAAAAGAGCTGGGGCTCCTGTGCTCGGTTGGCATCGCGCCGAATAAACTGCTTGCCAAGCTCGCCAGCGACATGAAAAAACCCGACGGGCTTTATGAAATAAAAACGGAAGATATCCCTGCCGTACTTGAAAACCTGCCCATAGAGGATCTCTGCGGGATAGGCAGGCACCTGCAGGAACGGCTGAATTTTCTAGGCATCAGGACAGCCAAACAGCTGGGTGAAACCCCCGTGGGATTGCTTACGCACCATTTCGGGTTCATCGGCTACTCGTTGAAGCAGATGGGTAAAGGTATCGACCACTCCAGCGTGAAAAACTACCGGGATCAGGACACGGTGAAGTCCGTAGGCCATTCGCACACGCTTACGCAGGATACCTGGGACCTGGAAGTGGTCAAGTCCTACATGTACATGCTTTCTGAAAAAGTGAGCGTGCGCCTGAGGCAGTACAAAATGGCAGGGAAAGTTGTATCGCTTGTAGTCCGCTATTCAGACTTCGAAACCTTCGGCCGGCAGAAATGCCTGGGTTCTTACATAAAGAACGGGAAAGATATTTACGATACAGCTTTCGCGCTGTTTGAAGAGAAATTCAGGTTTGAGAAAGCGGTCCGCCTGCTGGGGGTGAGCATTTCAGGGCTGGTTGTTGATGCGGGAGAGCAGTACCTGATGGAAAACCTTCAAAAGAGGGATACAATGACCGCGGTTGTTGATGAGATCAATTCAAAATACGGGGAGTTTACCGTGAAGCCGTCATCCCTGATCATAGCGGAGAATTTCGGCATACTGGGCAGGTGCGGGATCATGTCCAAGCGGCTGATCAAATAACAGGGACGGTTCTGGTTATTTACAGAACCCACAACAAGACAACAAAATAACCAGAACCGTCCCTGTTATTTATTTAAGGCGGTCCTTGGCGAGGGCCATGGCCATGTCGCGCCAGGTGAGTTTTTTGTCTTTTTCTGATTTCAGCCGGCTGTATATTTCCCTTACGTTGTCGCTAACGGTCTGGTACACAAGCTTTTCAAGGAACGCCCTGCCGAGCCCGTCTTCCTCACGCACTTCTTCCGCGTAAGGCATATCCTTGTCCATTCTCAGTTCCGCGGCGCAGGCGATCACGCCGCCGGCGTTGACTATGAAATCCGTCATGCAGGCAATTCCTTTTTTTTCTTGCAGCCAGGATTCCGTTGCCTTGTCCACGGGGTTGTTGGCGCCCTGCAGTATTATTTTCGCGCGGATGCTGTCCGCGTTAGCCGCCGTGATGACATTCGGGCGCGCCGCGGGAACAAGAATATCGCACGGCAGGTTCATTAAGCTGGGGAGTTCCTTCCCGGTGAACATTATTTCCGCTTTCCCGTGGTAGCGGCTGAGCCCGCCCTTTTCCTTTCTGATCCTTGCAAGTTCCTCAATATCCAGGCCGCCAGGGTTGAAAAGCCCTGCGTTGATGTCGGACGCGCCCACGATTATTGCGCCGTCAGCGCTTAGTTTTTCCGCTATGGGGCAGCCCACGTTCCCGAAACCCTGTATTATGATCCTGGAGCCCTTGATACTGAAACCCGGTTCGTATTCCTGCGCCGTCTTTGCGGCCGCGTAAAGCCCGTGCGCGGTCAGTCCCCATTCATCAAGCGGGAGGCCTCCGTTTGCGGGCGGCCTGCCTACTCCGCCCCTGCCGTGGTTCGGCGCGCCGTTTAACCCGGTGAAAGTGTCGTATATAAGCTGCATGTCCTGCTCGTCGGTGCCCATGTCCGGGCCGGGTATGTAGTCCTTTACCGGCCAGATGGCCTCTGCGAACATCGTTATCAGCCTTTTCTTTTCTTCCGGGTTTTCCCTGTAATAAACGGGGTCGCCGAAAATCCCGCTCTTCCCGCCGCCGATCGGCAGGCGCGCCGCGGCATTCTTGAAAGTCATCGCGGAGGCAAGCCCGTAAACTTCCAGCACGCTTATGTCCGGCGCCATCCTGGTGCCGCCAAGCGAAGGCCCGCGTTTGAGGTTGTCTATCACCACGAAAGCCCATGCCTGGTTTGTGCCCGGGTCGAAGATCCTGACAACTTTCAGCGGCCCGAACTCGGTTTTCGGCAGGCCGAACTGTTTCTGGATTTCGCCGTTTTCAATGATCTCGGCTTTTAACTTTGCGGGAAGTTTTGTGTTTTCCATTTTTCACTCTTTCTTTGTGATATATTTCCTTATTTTACCAGCAGGGACGCGAGCGCAATTGAATGGAGCTTGGTTTCTTTGCTGTCAGCCCTGGAGGGCACGACTATCGGGATTTTACTGCCGGCAACTACCGCTGCCAGCACTGCTTTCGACCAGATCCCCAGGGCCTTGTATAACGCGTTGCCAACGTTTATGTCGTGCGCCACAAGAATGTCCGCGCGCCCGGCGACCTCGCCCTTTAGTTTCTTGATCCGGGCTGATTCGGGCGATATCGCGTTGTCCAGGGCGTAAGGCCCCTCGACCACGCACCCGGGGATCTCGCCGTTCTGGTTCATGTTCACAAGCATGATCGCGTCAACCACGGATTGGGCCGTGGAGTCGTTTGTTTCAATGAAGGACAGCACCGCGACTTTCGGGCGTTCGATCCCGAGGCATTGCGCCACGTCCACCGCGTTAAGGATAATGTCGCGTTTCCTGGAAAGCCCCGGGGCGATATTGATGCCCGCGTCGGTCAGCAGCATTATCCTGTTTTCGCCGGGCGACGTAAACACGCCGATATGGCTCATGGCCCGCTCGGTCCTGAATCCGTATTGTTTGTCGAGCACTTTTTTCATCAGGTCGCCGGTGGTGACCTTGCCCTTCATCAGGATATCGCATTTTTTATCTACCAGGAGTTTTATGGATTTTTCTATCGCAGCAAGAGGGTCGGGTTCGTTTATGACCTCAAACGGGCCCAGGCCGACGCCGTCATCAGCGGCAATTTTTCTTATATCAGTTTCCGGGCCGATCAGCCAGGCGCCGGCGATTATGCCGGCTTCCTTTGCCAGGTTGATGCTTTCGATTACGTTGGAGTCATTAGCCGCCGCCGCGGCGACGCATGGCATGTTGTGTTTTAGTTTGGCGGCTGTAACCAGGTCTTCAATGCGGTTGATCATTCGTCTTTTTT
>MGVM01000056.1:221-10192 GCA_001800495.1 Elusimicrobia bacterium RIFOXYB2_FULL_48_7 | reverse complement strand
AGCTCCGAGAGTTTTGATTCTTCCAGCCCGATGACCGCCGCCATGGCACCCGGGTTTTTCATGCACGCTTCCTGTATAAGTTCAGCTCTTTTTTTAACAAGGTTGAGCCCGGTGTCGATATCGAAAACTTTTGCCGCGTAAAGTGCGGAATATTCGCCGAGGCTGTGTCCCGCGACGAAAGAAAAACTCTCTGTGTTTAACTGGGAGGACTTGATGAAAGCTTCGTAAGATATTACCGATGTCAGGAAAACAGCCGGCTGGGTTACTCCGGTTTCTTTCAATTTTTCTTCGGGGCCTTCAAGTATAAGTTTTTGGATATCGTAACCCAGGACGCCTGCGGCCTTTTCCATAATTGTTTTGGCAGCAGGAAAAGCATCATTATAAAAATCCTTTCCCATTCCTGCGGATTGCGCGCCCTGTCCCGGGAATATTAATGCTATTTTACCCATTTTTTATAACTGTATTACTGCAGCCCCCCATGTTAAACCTGCGCCAAAAGCCACTAATTCCACCAGGTCCCCTGTTTTCACCAGCCCCTGCTTTTTTGCTTCATCCAGAGCTACTATGGTTGTCGCGGCTGATAAATTGCCGTACTTATGAAGGTTTACGAATATTCTTTCTTTTGGAATAGTCAATCTTTCACCCAGGGCCTCAATTATCCTCATATTAGCCTGGTGAGGTATAAGGAGAGCCATTTCTTCGATTTTTTTACCGCTCATTTCAAGCGCTTTTTTTGTTGCCTTGAGCATATTCATCACGGCATGCTTGAACACCTCTTTTCCGTCCATTCTTATAAAATGAAGCCCCTGCTGGACTGTTTCAACGCTTGCGGGGTGAGTGGACCCGCCGGCCGGGATTTCAAGGATGTCCGTGTACGCAGCGTTGGCACTCATTGTGATAGAAAGAATCCCGCTTTTGTCGTCAGTTGCCTTTAGCGGCATGGCTCCGGCTCCATCGCCGAATAAAATGCATGTGCCGCGGTCTTTCCAGTTTGTCACATTTGAAAGGGTTTCCGCCCCGATTACCAGCGCAGTTTTGTGCATCCCGGATTCCAGCATGCCCTTGGCAATGCCCAGCGCGTATATAAAACCGCTGCATGCCGCGGATATGTCAAAGCAAGCCGGGTTGCTTTTAATTCCCAGCTTTTTCTGGACAAAGCACGCGGTTGAGGGAAAGAACATATCGGGAGTGCACGTTGCAACTATTATTAGGTCTATTTCCTGCGGATTTATTCCTGCTTCGTCAATCGCCTTCCTGCTTGCTTCTACTGCGATGTCAGACGTGGATGTGCCTTTTTCTACAACCCGTCTTTCCCTTATCCCCGTTCTTTGCGTGATCCATTCATCGGAGGTGTCGACCAGTTTTTCAATATCCGCGTTGGTGATGACTTTTTCTGGGATAAATGAGCCGGTGCCTAAAATCTTGACGCCTTTAAGGTTCTGCATGTGTTTAATTCTGGAATTTTTCCATTTCCTTGGATATTTTTGAGTTCACGTCTTTTTCCACGAAACCCGCTGCATTTATCAGTGCGTTCATTATTGCCTTTGAATTTGAACCCCCATGACAAATGATGCAGGTGCCGTTTATTCCCAGCAGAGGCGCTCCGCCGTATTCCGTATAATCAACCCTCTTTCTTAAATCATTCAACGCCCCCCACAAGAAGGGAAGAGAGAATATTGCCAGCGGGTATTTTTTAACTTCTGATTTCATCAATTTGAAAAGCATTTCGGCGATACCTTCACCCAATTTTAAAATGACGTTCCCCACAAAACCGTCGCATACTGCCACGTCAACATTGCCTTGGGGTATGTCCCTCCCCTCAATATTGCCTATGAAATTCAGGTTGGACGCTTCAAGCAATTCGTAAGCCTGAAGGGTAAGCTCATTGCCTTTTGATTTTTCTTCACCTATCGAAACCAATCCCACCTTCGGCGACTCGACGCCGAATATTTCCTTTACGTATATATTGCCCATTATGGCGAACTGAAGGAGGTTTTTAGGCTTGCAGTTAACGTTTGCTCCCACATCCAGGACTACACAAATGCCTTTTAGCGTTGGAAATACGGTGGTTATCGCGGGCCGGTTTACGTATTGGAGAGGTTTCAGGGTAAGCAGCGCGGCAGCCATGATAGCTCCGGAATTTCCAGCGGAAACTGCCGCCTGGGCGGTGCCGTTTGCGACAAGGTTTACCGCGACGCCTATTGAGGAATCCTTTTTTTGCCTTAAAACAGCAGAAGGGGCGTCATGCATTGTTATAACTTCCGTGGCCGGCTGTATGGCAATGTCGGTTCCCTTGAGCTTGTACCTGCCCAATTCCTTCCTGATTAGCGTTTCATCGCCGGTAAGGATGATTTTTAACCCTGATTTTTTTGAGGCCATCACGGCGCCTTCAACGTTTGTTGAAACACCGTGGTCACCTCCCATCGCATCTAGCGCAATGGTGATATTTTTACGGTTCATTCTTTGGGTTTTTCTTCCGTAGGTTTGTTTTTCTCTTTTTTGGCGATAATCAGTTCGCCGTTGTAGAAACCGCAGTTCGGACAGATCCTGTGCGGAAGTTTCTTCTCTCCGCACTGGGGGCAGTTGCTGGAATTCTTGGGGAATATCTTCCAGTTTGACGCTTCACGCATCCTGCTGCGCATCCTGGTATGTCTTCTTTTCGGGCAAGGCATAGTTGTTTCCTCCGGTACCTTCGGGTCTTTAAAACTTTATATTTTTTAACTTTTCGAATTTCGAATTTATTCGGCCTTCTTCTGACGGGGCCGTATTTTTACATCCGCAATTTTCTGAATTCTTGTTTTTTCCGCAGACGGGGCACAATCCAAGGCAATTTTCACGGCAAATTTTCTTGACAGGCAGGTCCAGTGAAACATTCTGCCTCAATTCCTCGGTGATATCAATACTTTCCCCGAAATCAGAGAGCGGGATGGTAGATGATTCATCAATGCCCAGCTTGTAATCAAAGTCTTCAAGGCACCTGTCGCACTCAAAAACGGCCGTGCCCTCGGCTGCAAGGTTGAAAGAAATTAAGTCGCTTGAAAGCGCAAGTGAAAACCGTATGTTTATGGGTTTTTTCAGCTTGAAATTCAGGTTTTCTGCCAAAGAACTGTCTTCGTAACTACTTTCTATTAACTGCCTGTTTTTTAATTCTTCTAACGATACTTTCATTATAATAATTACGAGAAAAGATTATACAAGGAATATATTGTTTTGTCAATATATACTGGATTATACCAGGATTTGCACCTGTTTGGCTATCATCAATTCTTCGTTTGTGGGCACAACCAGTATCTTTATTGGAGAGCTTTTCTTTGAAATAATGCCTTCCTTTGTTTCTTCGTTCAGGGAAGTGTCGATCTCTATACCGATCCTGGAGAGTCCTTTGACGCATTTCTCTCTCACGATCGAGGAGTTTTCACCAATGCCAGCGGTAAAAACTATAGCGTCCGCGCCTTCCAGTACAGCGTTATAGGACCCGATATACTTTTTGACCCTGTAACAGAACATTTCTATGGCAATAGACGCTCTTTCATTATTTTTGCCGGATTCCTCGATGATGGCGCGCATGTCGTTGGATACCCCGGATACTCCTAAAAGCCCGCTCTGGCTTTGCATAAGCTTATTGACGTCGTTCATTGACATGCTTTCGCTGGTGGCCAGGAAGGTGACTATGGACGGGTCTATGTCGCCGCAACGGGTTCCCATCATAAGCCCTTCAAGCGGCGTAAAACCCATGGATGTGTCTACAGGAGTGCCGTGTTTTGTTGCCGTGATGCTGCATCCATTGCCCAGGTGGCAGGTTATTACCTTGAGTTTATCCAGTGGTTTTTGCATAAGCTCGGCTGTTTTCTCAGCCACGAACTGGTGCGATATGCCGTGGAACCCATACTTGCGGATGCTGTGTTTCTTGTACAGGTAATATGGAAGAGCGTAAAGATAGGCGTGTGCGGGTATTGTCTTATAGTATGCGGTATCAAAAACAGCCACATTTGGAACGCCGGGCAGCAGTTGTTCTATTGCTAAAATCCCAGCGAGATGGTGAGGGTTGTGAAGGGGAGCGAGAGGAAAGCATTTCTTGATCTCGGATTTTACTTCGTCGTCGACAATTGACGGCTGGGTCATTTTCTCGCCGCCGTGAACAACCCTGTGGCCTATGGCCTTGATGTCGTCCTTGTCTTTAATTGCGTTCTTAAACAGTTTTTCTAGTATAATTTCTACAGCCGTTTTGTGGTCGGGAACACTGCATACTTCCTTCGTGTCTGAAACTATGAAGGCGTCAGGCGAGCCGATGCGCTCGACATTCCCCTTGGTGATCCTGTTGAGTGTGTTGTCAAACAGCACGTATTTCACGGAAGATGAACCGCAGTTTAAAACAAGGATTTTTTTATCTTTTTTATTTCCAGTCATTTTCGTTGTATTCCAGGATTTCGCAGGTTTTGAAAAAACGGAGTATTTCCTTCATGGCGTTTTCCGCCGAATCCGAAGCGTGGATAAGATTATGTCTTTCGTTCGTTCCGTAAAGGTTACGAAGAGTGCCTTTTTCGGCTTTTTTTGAATCAGTAGCGCCAATGATTCCCCTGGCGCGCTTAATTGCATCTTCAGCTTCCCAGACACTCACTATAACTGGCATAGAGGTTACAAAATCAATGAAAGCTGAAAAAAACTCCTTACCGCGGTGTACTCCGTAGAAATTCTCAAATTCGGCTCTGGTCGGTTTTACCATCTTGAGGCCCAGGAGTTTGAACCCTTCGCCCTCGAACCGGTCAATCACTTTGCCGACTGTTTTCTTGCCCAGGCCGTCAGGTTTGATTATTATGCAGGTTCGTTCCATTTCAGCCGAGCCTTTCAATGATTGCGTCACCCATGTCTGCGGTGGTCGATTTGCCGCCAAGGTCGTAAGTTACCCTGCGGCCTTCAGCAATCACCGCTGAGAGCGCTTTCTCAAGCCTTGAGGCCTTTTCAGTTTCACCGATATAATCAAGCATCAGTTTGGATGAGAGTAATAGAGCCGTGGGATTAACCTTGTTCATTCCCGTGTACTTGGGCGCGGAACCATGAACTGCCTCAAAAAGCGCCATGTCTTCCCCGAAGTTCGCCCCCGGGGCGATTCCCAGACCTCCTATCAGCCCGGCGCATAGGTCCGATAATATATCGCCGTATAGGTTCGGCAGGACAAGCACATCGTATAATTCGGGTTTCTGCACGAGCTGCATGCACATGTTGTCAACAAGTTTTTCCTCATATTCAATGGAAGGATATTTTTTTGCGACTTCCCTGGCCGTGTCATAAAATAACCCGTCGGTTATTTTCATGATATTGGCTTTCGCGACAGCGGTGACTTTTTTACGCTTGTGTTTTACAGCGTATTCAAAGGCAAACCTTACTATCTGTTCCGAGCCGATCTTTGATATTGGTTTAATAGAGATTGCGCTGCCTTCCCTCGCTTTTCCCTTGGACATTTTCACTATCTCTTTAGCTTCATTCGATTCAGGGGCGAATTCTATGCCGGCATACAGGTCTTCTGTGTTTTCCCTGACCAGCACAAGATCAAGGTCCTGGTACCTGGATTTCACGCCCTTGTAGGATTTGCAGGGCCTTAGACAGGCATACAAGTTCAATATCTGTCTCAAAGCAACGTTAACGGACCGGAACCCCGTTCCTATCGGTGTGGTAAGAGGCCCCTTAAGTGCTATTTTGTTCTTTCTTATTGATTCGATAACGTTGTCAGGCAAGGGTGTTCCGAGTTTCTGAAGAGCGGTTTCTCCCGCAATTACAGTGTCCCAGTTTATTCTGACGCCGGTGGCAGCGAGGACTTTTTTCACTGTTTCGGTGATTTCAGGGCCGGTTCCGTCTCCGGGGATAAGAGTAATAATATAAGTTTTTTCCATATTTATTTTCTGTTTTTTAAAAACAGGATACTAATTTAACAAATAAAATACATTACGTCAAGATTTAAGTGTAGTTTCAGAACTTTAACCCGGGCATTTGTGACATTTTTTGGGCAAGCTTTAGCTGCATTTTCCTGATAGTTTCATTAATCAGGTCCTTAAGGAATTTCTCTTGTTTTTCCTTTTCCAGGGATGGGTTAAGCTGCAGCAATTCAATTTCGAGTTTTCCGTTTATTGTGATTTTTATGCCTTCTTTTTCCGCATCAAATTTTTCCTGGGCCAAGGCAGACTGCAAATCCTTTAGCTGCTTCAATTGTTTCAGCTTGTCAAACATAAATTTCCCCTTTTTATCGTGAAGTTTGTCCTGCCAGCTCAAGATACATATTTTCCTGCTGCATTACCATGTATTCAATGTCAAAAGTTTTGTCGATGGATTTTTTCGCTTGTTCAGATAAGGTTTGAAGCAAAGAATTATCAGAAAGTAAAAGCGCTAGTTTTTCCGAAAAAGACGCGGTCTCTTTCGGCTTGATTAAAAATCCATTATAGTTATTTTTAATTATATCCTTGTTACCGTCAATTTCGTAGGCAATCACGGGTTTTCCGCTTACAAGCGCCTCAACAGCGGAGCGCGGCAGTCCTTCCCAAAGGGCTGTCATTGCGAAGATATCCGTTACCGCAAGTATTTCTGGAATATCCTTTCTCCAGCCCAGGAATAAAACCCTGTCGTGCAGGCTGTAGCTTTTAACAGCTGATTCAAGCCGGTTCCTGCCCCTGCCGTCTCCTATGACCAGAAAATATGTGTTCCTGAATCTGGGCGCGATGTTTTTCGCGACTTCAATGAAGTCAGCGAGATTTTTCTGCGGCTTGAAAGGGCCTATTGTCGTTACTACTCTTGCGTTTTCCGGCAGGTTCAGGGATTTCTTCTTCGACGATTTGTCGACAATCACTCCGGTGTAATCCGAGATCTTGATGCCGCTTCTTATGAGCTCGTATTTGCCCTCTGACCCGATTTTCAATTTTAGAGCGGTTTCCATATTCTGTTTTGAAACGAAAACAAGCCGGCTTGATATTAAAGCGGTAATTTTTTCAGACAGGATATACGCTTTCTTAATAACCGGTTTCTGGAAGTCGTTAAAACCGAAGCCGTGGAAAGTGTGTATTATAAACGGGACTCTGGCTATTATCGCTGCCCATCTGCCGAGTATCCCCGCCTTTGAAGAATGTGTATGTACGATGTCCGGTTGTTCTTTAAGGAGTATTATGACGAGCCGGGCCAGCGAAAAAAGATCTTTAAGGAAGTTAATCTCGCGCGCCAGGGCGGGTATGAAATAAACCCCGGCCCGCGGGATTTTTTGGGCTTCATCATCGAGTATCCCGCCCTTGCCGCATATTAACAGGACGTCAAATTTGTTCCTGTCAAGGTTTCTGACGGTATAGAGGGTGTTATTCTGTGCTCCGCCCAGTTCCAGGAGCGTTATTATATGGGCGACTTTTATTTTATCTCTCATTGTTTAAGGATGTTTTCAGCAGCTGCTTTCGCGTCCAGGATAGATTCTTCTATGTAAGAATATTTCCAGGCTCCGTAACGCCCGATTGAGCGGATATGCGAGTTTTTCAGGAATGCATTTATGGTTTCAAGCGCTTTTGAACGGTTTTTGTCGTAAATCACATAAGCGTAAGGTATTGAGAGTACCTGCGATTCAATCACCTTGTCTTTTTTGTCGATAACCCTGGATTTAACCAGGCCGGACAGTGTTTTATTCAACAACATGTTTTTTTCCGGTTTTGAACCCGGTTGGTACGCTGTTTCGACATACATTGACCCAGTCCCCGAGGGTACAGAATACCTTGTAAAATTATGATAAAATCCGGTTCTGTAAAAAGGAAATGTTTTTTCCGGGTAATATATCCAGTGTATTCCTTCTTTCAGGTTCTTCATTTTAACGCCCACATTCACGCAGTCAACTGAATTCCACGAAAGCATCTTTCCCGCCGACCTGACTTTTTCCGGCAGGTTTTCGATAATTCCCAGAAGTTCCGGCAGAGGAATTGTAGAAACGAGATGCTTGAAGTATATTTTGCGGTCCCCTGTTATGGCAAAGCGCTCTTTTAAGTTAATTGATGTTACCGGCGAGTTCATCCGGATATTACTTATTTTTCCGGAAAGGGAGTCGATTAACGCCTGGATGCCGCCTTTTTCAGGGTAATAAAAAGACGCGTTATACCCAAAGGTTTTGTCTTGTTCGCGGAATGCCCCGTCAATCACGTCTTTCACGTCCGGCTGAGGGATGAATATGTTTATCCAGTCAGTGGTGAGTCTTTCGGGGCTCACGGTCCAGAGTTTTGTATTGTACGGAAAAAAGAAATGCTTTGCGAAACCCCTGCCGAATGTTTTTAATACCCAATCGCGGAAAGTGCCGTGCCTGTTCACGTGACGTGAAACCGCCTCGGTTTTTTTCGCGGAGCGCTTTGCCTCAAGCAGCCCGGAAATGCATTCCTGTATTACGTCCGGCGGCAGGCCGTACAGGTTCGCCTGAAAGGGATAGCGTGTAAGGACCTCTTTCGAATAAATCCGTGAATTTCTTTCAATTTTCACTATATTTTTTCCCAGAAAGGAAAAAATGAATTTCTTCGCGTAATCGCTATGCAGATGAAGCAGGTGGCCTGAATAATCAAAAGTGAAGCCCCCAGTTTTAACCGATCTGCACAAGCCTCCGGCTTTGCTCTCTTTTTCAAGGACCAGGTAGTCTTTTCCCAGATGATAGGCGCAGGACAGCCCTGTAATCCCGGCTCCAAGGATAAGGGTATTTACTTTTCCGCCTGGTTGTGAAATATTCCGGTTTGAGGGCATGTTTTATTCGACGTGTATCTTAGATAGTAATTTGGCTATGAAAAGGGCTATGAAAATCGTGAACAAATATATTATGGCGGCGGAATAAATATTGACAATTGTCACGATGAAGGAAATGCAGGACAAGATGACCCCCGCGGAATAGGTGTATATCAATATGGTTTTTCTCTGCAACCCTTTTTTTTCAAGCCGCAGGGCAAAATGGTCTTTGCTTCCCATGAACGGGTTTATGCCTTTTTTCCACCTGAAATACATGACAAGGAAAGTATCGTAAATAGGTATCGCAAGTATCAGTATGGGGGCAAAAAGGCCAAGGGTGTTGATATCAGTGTACCTTGTGCCCAGTGATATGGCCGCAAGAATAAACCCTATAAACAGGCTTCCCGTGTCGCCCATGAATATTTTATAGCTTTTGCTCAGGTTGTAGGGAAGAAAACCCAGGCAGGCGCCGGCGAGCGCTATGCTGGCGAAATTAACGTAAATTTCTTCTTCCGAAGGCAGCCCTATGAAAAAGAACCCGACCGCGGCAATAACCGCTATTCCGCTTGAAAGTCCGTCCATAATGTCGATGATATTCATCGCGTTTGTCACGCCGATAATCCAGACGGTCGTCACCAGTATAGCGAACCATTCCGGCTGGATGAATTTCATCCGCATTCCGTACACTATCAACAGAATTCCCGGTATTGCCTGGATAATGAATTTCGACTGGAATTTTAGCCCTTTGCGTTTTACGTCGTCAAAAAGCCCCAGAAGAAAAACGATGAAGCTTCCGATAAATATTCCGCGCAATGAACGGAGGGTTCCGGTTGGAAGGTTGGTTAGCAGCCGTATCAGCATCAATCCTCCCCAGAAGGAAACAGCGATGGCAATTCCCCCCAGGTAGGGCGTGGATTTCTTGTGGGTTTTCACTTCACTTATCGGATGGTCATAAATCGAAAGCAGTATCGCCAATTTCCTGGAAAGCGGCGTTAGGATAAGCGACAGGCCGAGCGCAAAAAGAAAAGCTATAAGGTAAACGTTGTTTAAATAGATCATTTTAATTCATAAACGTACGCTTCGTTTTCAGCGTAAACAGTTTTTGTGAACCTCCTGATGAAGTTTTCATTGTTTTTTTTCCCTGTTTCAGTCAGCGTTGAGGCCGGGCCGCCCTGGAGCCTTGAAACTTCCGGCAAATTCAGGAACAGGTGTGTAAAGCCTTCCTGTTTTAATAAAGCGTAGAGCTTGTCAGG
>MGVM01000056.1:0-186 GCA_001800495.1 Elusimicrobia bacterium RIFOXYB2_FULL_48_7 | reverse complement strand
TAGGCGCGAAAGGATGTGTTATCGCATATTTCTTTTTGCAGTAAAACCCCCTCTGCTCGCCTCCCAGGAAAAGTATTCTTGATTTATCACCAAGGTTAGCATTCATAAACCGGACAGCGCGGTAATAATTGAGTTTTTTAGACAGGTATTCATCCTTTGTCTCGATTCCGATTGCCGCATTGAAGG
>MGVM01000055.1:344-10319 GCA_001800495.1 Elusimicrobia bacterium RIFOXYB2_FULL_48_7 | reverse complement strand
ACATCAAAAGTGCTGCCTGAGATCTTTACAAAGATCATCACAAAAATATATTTTCCAAAAACAATGTGCTGGAACAACTCCAAATTCCGTTTCGCCCGGCCTATCAGGAGTTTACTTGCGCTTTACGGCGTAAAACCGCTGAAATTAACGGTAGCGGGCATTAAATCCGGTGTTTTCACATACGGGCTATATGTAAAATCGGCGAAGAAAATAAAAATCACTGCGCCGGAAAAATATGTCACCGCGTTGCGCAATAGTTACGTAATTGTTGACCAGCAGGTGAGAAAAGAAACAATAAAGAATGAAATAAACCAGGCAATAAAGAAAACCGGCGGCAGGGTGGAATTTGAAGAAAAACTCCTTGAAGAGATCACCTTCCTGGTCGAGCATCCCACCGCGGTGCTGTGCGAATTTGACAAAAACTTCCTTAACCTTCCCGAAATTGTCATAACCACCTGCCTGGAAAAGAAACAGAAGTTCTTCCCCATCATCGGGAAAGACGGCAAGCTGACCAACTACTTCGTAGGCGTCAGGAACGGCGCGTCAGAACACCAGGAAATTGTGCGCGACGGCTACCAGAAAGTCGCTTCAGCGCGCCTCAAGGACGCCGAGTTTTTCTACCAGCAGGACTTAAAAGAGAAGCTTGAAACAAAGACGGAGAAACTCAAAGGCATCATATTCCAGCAAAAACTCGGCACGGTATACGACAAGGTTGAACGCATAGATAAAATGCTGAATTACATATCAACTATATTGCCTATCAACAAAGATGAAATTCACAGGGTTGTCATGCTGTGTAAAAATGATTTGCTCACAAATATTGTCTTTGAATATCCTGAACTCCAGGGTGTGATAGGCGCAATATATGCAAGGCAAAACGGCGTTAGCGAAGAAATTTGTGATGCAGTTGAAAAACATTACTTGCCTCTTTCAGCTCAAGGTAACCTACCTGAATCCGAAACAGCAGCATTTGTTTCAATAGCCGATAAAATAGACACGATTACAGGGGATTTCGCCGTCGGACTTATCCCCACCGGCTCCGCCGATCCTTATGGACTGAGAAGGCAGGCCATTGGTATTTTGAGGATATTGCTGGAAAACAACATCAATGTATCACCTGAAATATTTATTCAAGCTGCAATCGACAACTTCCCTTCAGCACTAATTAAAGATAAAACTGCTCTTTATAATTCAATAAAAACCTTCTTATGGCAGCGACTTGAGGTTATTTTTGAAGAAAAAGGTTATAAAATCGATGAAATAAGGGCAGTATTACGACCAATAACACAAAATCAAAAAGCCATGACTTTAAGCAGAATAGAAGATATACTTACAGCACTTAAAGATATAAGGAAATCCCCGGACTTCGAACCGCTTACCGCCGGATTTAAACGCGCCAACAACATACTGAAACAGAGTGATCAGAAAAAAATAGAAATTCCGGCCGCTGTTGATCCCGTAAAACTTACTGAACCCGAAGAAATAGACCTCCACAGCCAGGTGGCATTGATAGCCAAGGACTTCAAACCCTGGGAAAACTATCTGGAAGCATTCAAAAAGCTGGTTACCCTGCGCAACCCCATAGACAAATTCTTTGACAAGGTCATGGTAATGGCCGAGGACACCTCCTTGAGGGACAACCGCCTCGCCCTCCTGCAGGAAACAATAAACCTCTTCCTGAACGTTGCAGATATCTCCCAACTCCAATAGTTATACCAGCTTTCGTAGTTGCCGATTTATCGGCGAAGTTATAATCTTTTATTATGACCGCAAATACTTTGTTCTATATCCTCCCCGTGCTCATCCTGCTTGTTTCTTTCATCCTTTACGTGTTCTACCGGGATGACCTCAAAAAAGTGCTCATCCCCGCCGGGCTTTGGGTGTTCTTCCTGGGCATCCTGCTTGCCTGCGCGCTTGTCCCGCTTTATAACTTACCCCAATCCCTGATAAGGCCGTCGCTTTACCTGATGCTGGCATCGTTCTTTATCGCAGTCATAATATTCTTCTGCTTATCCTTCATTGTTCCGGCTCTTTTGATAATCGACCTGATAAAAAAGCACAGCGACGCCACCAGCTACTTAGCGTGGGGCACGCTGTGGATATACCTGACATTGATATTCTCCATCACCGCCTCAGACAAGCTCCGCATGCACGAATTCAACAATCTAGGGAAAGAAATGCAGGGGCTGATCCAGTCGCTGGAAAACTACAAAACAGCCCACAAGGGATACCCGAAAACCCTTGCGCCAGTGATGCCGGGTGACAAGTACAATCTTCACCGCACCGGGATGCTTGGTTACCCCTATTTGCGCTACCTCCCCAGGAGCAAAACCCAGTACGAAAAGCTCTGCTATACCTACAAGCTCACCCTTGACTGTCCCATAGGCATTTTAAGCCCCACGTTCAAGTACATGTCTGCCAGGTGCATAATGCTGGGCAACGCGGCGTGCACGGGCGAATGGCGGTACATCCTTATGGCTGACAGGTTTGAATACTGGGTTGATCAGAACTACCCGGAAAGTATCAACCGCGGGCAGGTCATAAAGCTCGGCAGGTGGGTTTACATCAGGAAGTATAATTGAAAATTGCTGGGTTGATATTAAGGTACCTTGCTGTCATATTCATAAATACTAATATTTTTCACTCCTAGTTTTTCTATTTTATCTATATATTCCTTAACGTACCTGTTAGCTGGGTTTTTATTCAATGTTTTTTTTGCGTAATATTGAGATAATTGATAATCCCCCTTACTATAATACGCTTCTGTCAAGTATGAAAGTAATTGCTCTTCTAATGCACTTGATGTCATTCCACCTGAACCTAAATAGAACCTTGTCATTTCGTAAATAGCCTCATCCCATTTCTCATAATCCAAATAAATTGTTGCTAATTTCCAATATGCTTCTATAAACCATTCATCTATTACCAATATTCCTTCTTCTTGATTTTCATTATCTATTTTTTCAATAAGTTTTCTATAAATATCAAAACTTTTTATTCTTCCATTTTGAGTCCTGTAAAGCGCTCTTGCGTAATAATATTGTATAAATGGATTATCTGGCTCTTTTTTATATGCTTCTGATAATGCATTCGCAGCCCATTCAAAGTTTTCATTTTCGTATTCTTTTTTAGATTTCTGTATATTTTCATCATATTGTTTTGACATCACGATTGGATATTCCTGTATTTCTCCAAGTGAATCTCCAATTTGTATGTTTTTATTATCCTGATTATTAATTACATGCATAAATTTGCGTGATTCTATCTTTGTGTCATAACTATCTATTAATTGCAAATATACGCGTTTTTCTAGTTTGGGTTTAATCTCTTCTTTTACATCCAAAGTAGAACAACTTGATAAAAATATGCAAATTAAATAAGAAACAGCCGCTATAATATGTTTATTCATTTTTGTATTGGTCAATTATCTTTTTATTCATTTTTTTAAACATATCGATATTCGGGATCATTGTTTTATTAATTTTATTTACTATTTTAAATATCTTAGGGTAACTATTTTCAATTTTGAATTTATCTGGATCGTCATTGCCGTTAGTATAATAATTTATATCATATAGGACCTGCGGAACATATAGACAATACGAATAAGCCCTTGCAATTGTAGAGTACTTTTTGAATTCATCGTACTTATTATACGACTTCAATGTGTCGATTATATCATTACCAATCTCAATAATAATTTCCTCATTCTTTTGATTATCAGGTTTATTCCTTAACTCATACAACATATAGACCGTTTTCATATCAATTCCTAGAAAACTAACAGAAAATGAATACAAACTATCCCTCTCAAGACTATCAACCAAGCAATCCTCATAACCTGTCATTTTATAATCTTTTTTTGATATGTATTCTCTAATAAATTTCGCTTCTGTATAATACGCATCCATTTCATAAAGATATCTTTCCAAAATATTGTTATCTATTTTCAATATTTCATTTGGATCAGTATAATAATTGTAGGCATGCTGTATTTCATGCATTATTGCCGAATAAACGATTGAAGGATGTTTCTCGTGCATTCCTAGAACAAATTCATTGGCTTTTACATAAGATTTCATATAACCTTTATTAGCTCCATTAAATTCAATTCCTCCAAAAATGCTTTTTGGCAGATTATTATCGATAATAAACAATAATTCATTTGAATTGATTTTATCATTGACTAAATCAATGCGTTTTTCAACATATTTGTCACTATTATTTGTAGCTTTAACTATTTTACATAAGTCATTAAATACGATGATTAATTCTTTTGAATTTACCTCTGATTTACTATCAGCGAACGTATCAGTACTTACAAAACATAAATTAATGATTATTCCTATAATAAAAACACCTATTTGTATGTTTTTCATGATTTTTGTGTACCTGATTATCTAACTATGATCTTTCTTTGTATTATCCACCCAGTGTGTGCAGTATATTACCCCACAGGTAATATGTTATGCGCTTATGGTCGATTATATGGCTGAACTATTTTAGCAGAGCTAATGCTAAACTACAACTAATAGTTCATTATTTCAAGGTGTCTTTTACGAATTCATTGAATCTTTCGCAGTCCTTCACGGCATTCTCTGCTTCTGAACGGTAGACAAGGCGCTCTTCGTATTCTGCCATGTTTTTGATACTCAGAAGGCGCGTAAGCCGCCTGGCATTCAGTGTTATTTCTTCGCTATCCTTAATTGTCTTGAATAAATGAACAGCTTCGTTGTGGTTCTCCCCCGCGCTGCGTTTCCCCAGGTAAAACACGCACATAGCGTCACACGCGGCAATGGCGGAGAGGATAGCGTTTATTGTCGCCGAGGTCCATTCTTCTTTTTTCAATGAGGTTTCGGCTGAATGCAGGCACTCATCGGCTCTTTTAAGATAGTTCGTGTATAATGATTTTTGTACGTCCCTGGTTTTATGCTTTATTGTCATATAAACTTATTCCTTTGTCTATCTCCTGCAAAAGAGACGGATTTTTCTTTTCCTTTAACTCCGATTCTGTCAAAATATACGCTGAAAGCCTGTTTCCATAAAGCTGAAGGTATCTGTCGGAGAGGGTTCCTACTATCTCACCCAATTTTTCTTTATCACCGACATTTTTTACCAGTAAAAAAAGGTCGATATCACTGCTGTCGCTTTCTTCGCCTTTTGCAACCGACCCAAAAAGCACGGCCTTTATTATCAGTTTTGCCGGGATGCTCTTTTTTATATCATTTTTGAGGTTTTCTATGGGGCTTTCATTCAAGGAAACATCTTGAATCACTTTGCTTAAAACCTCAAACGCATAACTCTTCTTGTTTAACTTCCACAAGTGGGCTTTTCCTACTGTAACGAAGTTCACTATGTTGTATAGCGCAAACTCTTTCAAAGTCCTATTCACATTTGTATAAGGCACTTTGAGCACAGAAGCGATTTCCCTTTCGCTCATTGGGGCTTCATGTTTCATAAAATGGCGAAATAACTTGATTTTTGTTTCAGTATTGATTAAATCAATAAGAGAAGCATTGAACTTCATATTAGTTGTTTCCTTTCGAACGTTACATGACCCACTTATGGTTCAAATGTACCATATCTGGTTCATGATGTCAATGGGGGCTAACCCTTAAACTGATAAACTGACTCCGTCCCCTGGTTGGCAGACCTCGCAGCCCAGGGGAAGGCCTTTCGGCTTGTAGTATTTCTCTTCCAGGGTTTTTATAAGGTCGTTCACGTTTTGTTCTTTCACCAGTACAAGCACGCACCCGCCGAGGCCGGCGCCGGTAAGCCCCGCGCCTATCACACCCGGAACAACACTCGCCGTGTCGACGATAAAATCCAGTTCCTCGCAGCTGCACCTGTAACCGCCGGACTGCATCCACAGGGGTGACCCTGTTTTTATAAGGTTATCCAGCTGTTCATCCGAAACTGAATTGTCCCACGCCTTTTTGTTCCCTTGCGCGTCAAACTTTGCAACCCTGTCGCCGTCATGGGACTTGTACATGAATTTTCCCATTCCGATGGGGTCCCTTCTTTTAAGCAGATCAATGAAGAGCTCGCCCCTCTTGCATTCAGACAGGCCGAACAAGCAGATATCCCTTACCCGGTAGCCGTCTTTCGGATCGGCGTGGGACTGGAAAAGCTTTTTGAGTTTTTCATTGTCATCGAGAAGCTGTTTGAGCAGTTCGTCCCGGCTTATCTTGACGGGCAGTTTCTTGAGCATTGAGTAAATCCATGGGTCATCTTCCAGCAGGATATCGCGCAGGTACTGGAATTTTTCCTGTTTTTCAGGGAAGAGTTTCTTTATGTAGAGCATCGCCATGCCGTAAGTGGCAACCCTTTCGTTGAATATGTCTTTCGCCCCCTTTGCTTTTGAGGCCTCAACGTAGGAATTGCACATCACCACCTTGTAGTCCTCGGGGAAAAACACGTATTCCACCCTGAATGGGAAAAACTGCATGTGCATCACATAGCCTTTCTTGCCGAAAATCATCGCCGCGTGGTCGCCCGCGCCGCCCCTGGTGCCGACGTACCATTCCCCCCTACCGCAGAGTTCCGCCAGTTCTTCCTTTGACACCGGCAGGTTGTTTACCTCGCAGGCTGCCTGCGCAGAGCCGACAACCAGGGATGATGACGAGCTCAATCCCGCCCGGATAGGTATATTGGATTCAAAAATGATGTTCATCCCCTTCAATTCCCTGTCCTTGAACCTGTCCTGCAGTATAAGCACACCCGCCTTGACGTAATTCACCCAGTCGCCCTGCTCAAGCTTGACGCCTGCCAGGTATTCGACCCAGTTGCCGCGCTTTTCTCGGGGCAGTTCCTGCGATATGCTGAAACTACGGGGCTGGAATTTTTCGCTGTCTTTATTGCGAATTTCCACTATGTCATCTTCCCTGGATTCCACGTTCATCGTGGCGAACTTGTCTATCGCCATGTAATTCACGAAACCGCCGCGGTGCTCAACGTGAACCCCTTTCAGGTTTATCCTGGAAGGGATTTTAACTGTGAAGGATTTTTTGCTTTCTGTTTTCATAGGACCTCTTTTAATCTGGATCCCTGCTTACTACACGCAGGGATGACAAATTATTTTGACCTCAGCCAGGTGAATAATGAGTGGGATATCATTGGCGCGGGATTTGACCCGGCGGCGCTGATTTCCCTCAGCCGCGCGAGCCCCGCCGGCCTGGGATTTATATCAAGGACAACCGGCAGAAGTTTTAATTCCCCGGCTTCCAGCTTTATTTCAGGGATAATGTCTATGCCCATCATTTTCAACGATGTCTTTTCGTCAAGCCCGGCGTTAACGGCGAGCGCGCATTCAGCAACTGTATCCGTGATTGTCTTTATTTCTTCAGCGCCCAGCGCGAATTTCGCGAATTTTGCAGATTTTACTTGTTTTTGTCCTGTCTTGTAATAGAACCCGCCGGCTATTTTATCAACGTACATCACCGAGCCGCCCGACGAGGGAGATGTCACGAACGATTTTTCATCACCTGCGACTTGGGCGTACCAGGACTCAGCAGAAAAACCAGAACCGTTATAGCACGCATTCACTCGCAGGACAACTCTCCTGTAGCCCCGATCTTCCTGGCCAGGCACCAGGCAATACAGGTTACCGCGCTCCTCTCTTACGAGGGCATCGTCATCCAGGAATATGTTTTTGAGAATATAATCCGCTGCTGCTTCTGCAGCGTCGAACTTCCTGACATTTTTTCCTTCGGTCCCGGTGTTCGGCTGGACAACTATTGAACCTGAAATGCTTCCAGCGATTTTTTTAACTGCCCCGCGGACACTTTCAGGCTTTTCGGACTTCTTTATAAGGATGGTCGCGGGAACGACGGTTTTACCGTCGGCCTTTAGCAGTTCATACGCGCGCATCTTGTCATCTGCGCGCTGTGATACGCCGCTGTAACTGTTTAACTGGGTTATCTTGCTGATTTTTGAGAAGGTTTGCGATAGGGTTTCGTGCAGCTGTCTTTCGTTGGAAGAAGGAAGGTGCAATATTTGCGTGAAATCGAGAGAAACGGGCTCTGAGAAAACAACATCTTTTACTATGAGCGTTTCAAGGTCAACGATCAACGCGCGCTTTGCGCGGCCGCCGTCCGTGAGCCATTTGTAATGGACTCCCAGGATGTTGATCTCAGGCCCGCCGGATGGCCGGCTGGTTATCTCGTCTGTCTGGAAAGCAAGGATCGTGTCCTGAATGAGTATGCTTTCAGCGCCGAAAATCAAGCCGAAGTTCCTGTTTTTTTCAAACCTGGCATCAGTTACCGGAGCCGGCTCCACAAAAAGCTCATCGGCATTGTCGCCGAGAAGGAGTTTTTCTGCTTTCGCCTCCCCGGCGCGTTCAAGATAACTGATGTCCTGCGGAACACTCATTATATCGTCTTTTTGTATTCCTTGGCTCTTTCACCCAGGCGGCTGAAGATAATGTAGACACCTTCGCCTTTCCTGTCTTCCGGAAGCTGGTCGTTGTGCGGCCTCCAGAGCCCGGCGCCCGGATTGGGTTCTATCTTGAAGACAACCAGCAGCGAGACCGGCTGCCTGTTCCTGTCAAAGCGTTCAAAACGTTTGCCTTTCTCATCGAACATCGGTATCATTTCTGTGGTTATCAGCTTGCCGTTCTTGTCGTAAACCCTGCCTTTGGCCGGGAGTATTTCTTCCTTCTCGCGGTCGTAAACACTTACCAGGTTGTCGTCTTCGTCCACCAGAAAAACCGGCATGTAGTCGCCCATTTCGTAGGGCAGGTCGCCGGGGGTCAGACTGGAGAGGTCGAAATCCTTATATTCCGGGTGGCTCTGCAGGTAATCATCCAGCACGGCTTTCCAATTTTCCTTGATATAGGCCTTCTGGCTTTTCACGGAATTCAGCGCCGCGGCAGTGATCTCCCTGCGCAGGTCCTCGCGGTACTTTTCGTTGATGATCTTGTCGGTGTACTCGTAAAGCAGGCCGCCCTGGCCGACGTTCGCCACGCCCTGGGTGCTGATGACGGTGATGTTATGCGAAATGTCGTAGCCCTTTGAGCCCTGCACTGCGATCTGGCGGAAGTAGGAGAACAGCGGCGTCTTCGGGTCCCTGTCGAGAATAACCGGAACGCCGATCTTCGCGAAGCGGTCAACCAGGTCTTCCATGAATTCCGAAGTGTAGATCCTTCTCACGTGCGATTTCAGGACTTCCTGTATCACCACGTTGTCAATAAGCGAAATATCGTAAACCAGGTCCGTCATTTCCTTCAGGTTCTTCGCCACGATCTTGCCGTCTTTCCTGACCGGCAGTATCTTCGCGTTCCTTCCGCCTGATTCCTTTTCGGGCTTGGCGATAATTGTTTCCCACTTCTTCGTGAACTCAACAAGCAGTTTTTCTATCTTGCGCTTGGTTTCAACCGGGTCGGCGGCGATGCCCTGCTTGTAGAAATTGGCCTGGTGCGCCGTGCGCGTGCCGCTGCCTTTCAGCATATCCGGCAGTTTGCACTTCAAATGCGTGGCGGCTTCCCAGACAAACGGCTGGATCAGCGGTACTTTCACGCCGTCTATGAGCGTGCGCATCGGGTGGGTGAAATGGAAGAACACCCCGTGCGTCCTCATCGGCTTGTTGAAGCCGATCATCACCAGCACGCCTTTCTTGTCAAAAGTTCCTGCTTTCTGGGCGGCATCAGATTCGCTCATGCCGTCGTTTATCAGCAGTTTTTTGTAGTCTTCAATTGATACGTACCCGAAACCGTCGCGGATTTCCAGGAATTTCCTTCCGCCTTCAAACGTTATTTCGGGGAACGCTGTCAGAAACAGGTTGATATCTTCCTTCTCGGAAAGCTTCCCGCCCTGTTCCAGCGCGACCGGCACTGTCGTGTTGCCGTGCGGGTAAACTATCACCAGGTTCGTCCTGTCCTCGCCCTTGATCACAGATGGGTCGACGTTGTCAAAAACTTCCGGATAAGCGTAACCTTCGTGTTTGAGCACGGAGAGGTCGCGCATCCTTACGTAGCTG
>MGVM01000055.1:0-321 GCA_001800495.1 Elusimicrobia bacterium RIFOXYB2_FULL_48_7 | reverse complement strand
CTTGACGTTGACTCCCAGCGGCGGATTGCCTTTCCTCGCGTCGCCAAGCCAGAGCGAAAGCACTTTTTCGGAGCAGTCTTTCAGCTCGCTGTGGTTCCTGAACAGATACTGGATGTGCGCGTAGAGCCACTGGTGCCTGTCCACGGATAACTTTATCTTTTCATCGCGGTTCAGTTTCTCGAACCCGATGCCTCTTTCCTTGTAATAGTGGTAGGGGATGCAGTCGAATATGTGGCTGTTGACCGTTATGTCGAAGAACCTGGCAAGCTCAAGAACCATTTCTGTTGGGTTGTCCAGGTCGAGCGTTTTTTCAAGCAGGAA
>MGVM01000054.1:290-10326 GCA_001800495.1 Elusimicrobia bacterium RIFOXYB2_FULL_48_7 | reverse complement strand
ATGCAGAAGTGCCCGGAACCGCTTAAGCCGAAATCCGCGAATACAACCGCTGACCACGGCCACCAGCATCCCGGCAGCACCCGCCACGAATGAATTCATAATTTTTGTCTTGCTTAACCGGCTGAAAAACTGATAGAATGAAGCCGTTATGAACATATTATTACCGGTTTTTTTTATCATTATTTCTGCATGGATACCGCCGTCTGCCTCCGCGCAGGAACTCAACTCTGAAAATGAAAGCGTTTATTACAATCTCGCCCTGGACGATTATAACCTGCAGGAGTATGAATCAGCAATAGAGAACCTGGAGAAGGCGCTTGAAATCAATCCTGATTTTCCCGAGGCCCACTACCTGCTTGGGGTGATTTATTACGAATTTGATTTTTTTGAAGACGCCTCGGCGGCTTTTGAAAACGCCGTGGCATCGGATCATGCCGGCAGGTATTTCCCGCTGGCAGAAAAGTATTTCGAGAAAATCGACGAAAAAACCGGCCCGAAAAACCTTTACATGAACGGTTATGCGGGCTACAATTACGACAGCAACGTGAACCAGCTGCCGGCCGCCGCGGCCGCTGCCGCGACCAGCGACAAGGGGGACGCCTACTACATGCTGGGTGTTTATGGCATATACATACCGGGGAAAACCGGGGGCAAACTCAATCTCTGGGGTTCGCTGTACAATTATACCTACTCCAAGTATTCGCGCCTTAACAACCAGTCGTTAAACCTGGGCCTCGACGCGGTCCTGGCTGACAGCAAACCGGTCGTTTTTTCCGCCAGGGTTGATTACGCCAAGGGATACATGAACAACCTTCCTTATTCTGAAATCAGCGAACTGAACCCGCAGCTGCAGATAGAGGAATCCGGGAATGCGGCGGCACTGGTCAGTTTCGGCTACAAATCAAAGTACTACGCCGGTTCCTACGCCTACCTGAAGGGCTACGGCGATTACTATTCCCTGGGCCAGGTCTTTTATTTTGACGAAAAAAAAGGGTACCTGCGTTTTTCGTATGATGCCGGGAAGGAAACCGCCAGCGAGCTGCCCGGGTCGCAGTTCAGCTATTCTTATTATTACAGGCCAACCCCGCAAACGATCACCGATGAAACAGTCAATGTCTACAGCGATTATTTTTACTGTTATTCCTATAATTACCAGCAGGTATCCGCGGAAGCCAGCGTCCCGGTGACAGGCTCTTTTTCCGCGTTTTTTAAGGTTTTGCGTTCAAGGCATACCTACCGCAGGAGTGATTACTGGTACAAGCCGCCCGCTGAAAGCTGGTTCCTTGATGGTTCCGTATGGAAAAAATATATTAACGGGCAGTATGTAGCTGTGCCCGGGGCCTCCGGCCCTGTCACTGTTTTCCAGACAAAAAAGCGGGAAGATGACATTTACGAGTTCAGTTTCAACCTGGAACAGGATATCACCAGCGCAATCTCCCTTTACCTGAATTACTCCCTTGAAACGAATATTTCCAACCTTGGCAGGAATGATTATTACGATTACAACTTCAGCCGGTACTTTTATTCAGCCACGGTGAGATTCGCTTTTTAAGATACCTGGGGAATAATACAGCCCGGAGTTTCGTCTAATTATCATAACATGGAAGAAGAATTAATAGAGCGCGCCAGGCAGGGTGATATTGCAGCTTTTGAAAGCCTGATAAGCAAATACCAGGCAGACGCCTATAATTTCGCCTGCCACTTCACGGGCAACAGGGATGACGCTTACGATATAACGCAGGAAGCGCTGATAAAGGTTTTCAAGGCCCTGCCCAAATTCAAGGGCGGCTGCGCGTTTTCCACCTGGCTTTACCGCATTGTCTACAATACCTACCTGGACAACAAAAAGAAAGCATACAACAGGCACAAAGTGTCCGAGGTTCCGCTGGATGACACCCGTTTGGTTGAAGAGCAGCCCGGCGAACCGGGTATCAGCGCGGATTCCGTTAAATCAGCGCTTGCGCTGCTGCCTGAGAAATTCCGTTCCATAATCACCTTGTACCATGTTGAAACCATGTCTTACAGCGAAATATCGCGGGTAACCGGCCTGTCCCAGGGCACGGTAATGTCCCGCCTGAACAGGGCCAGGAAGAAACTTAAAAAAATATTCCTTGAAAAGGGAATATTCAACCGGGCATAGTCGTCTAATTGGGCAGAGAGGCAAAAATGAAAAGAGCTTGCAGGGAATTCGAAAACAACATCGACTCGCTGATAAAAGACAAACTTGAACCCGCGCTGAAACAGCAGGCACTCGCGCACATGGATTCCTGCCCTTCCTGCAGCGCCGATTATAAAAACTGGCAGAAAGTGACGGGCCTGCTGGAATACAAGGAAAGGATCGCGCTTCCTGAAAACTTCAGCGCGGAGCTCCATCGAAAGCTGGAATCCGCGTCAGCTGAGAAAGCCGGATTCTTTCCGGGCCTGGATTTAAGCGGGTTTTTCCGTATCGCCCGCCCCGCGGCTGTTTTTGCGCTGGTACTGCTTGTTATGTTTCCCGTTTATTTGATGGTCTCGAAAAAAATGCTGCCTGGAAAATCCTCGGCGGTTTCTCCAGAAAAGGTCATAGTCCTTAATTTCAATATCCAGGCCCAGGACGCCATTGAAGGCGTGAATTTCGCGGTTAACCTCCCGGACGAGATGTCCCCGGTGGACGGCAGCGGTTTCACGGTTGCCGGCAATGTTGTGTCCTGGCAGGGCGACCTGGAAAAAGGCAATAACGAAATACTTATAAAAGTAAAAGCGACCCGGGGGGGTGATTGGAACATCAAGGCAAGGCTGGAAAAAGGCGGCCGTATCAAGGCAATGGAAAAAATTGTCAGTATAATCTAATAAATGGAGGGCAAAAAGATGAAAAAGTTATTTTCAATGGTTTTGGCAGGAATGATCGCAGCAGCAGTGCTTCCGCTGTTCGCGGAAGAGAAGTCAGGTGAGCTCCCGGTTGACATAGGGCTCACGGTCCAGCAGAATAACGCCGGCGGCAACTCGGAAGAGGCAAAGAGCCGGGCACCCGGGCAGGTAAAGAAGAACCGCGACAGGAAGGAAGTCAAGGAATTCATAAAGAAGCACCCTTATGCCGCTGAAAAATACGGCGAGAAACTGGAAAAAAGAGGCGAACGTTTGCAGGAAAGAGGCCAAAAGATGGAACAGCGCGGCGAAGCGATGCAGGACAAGGCCGAAGTGTTGGATGAAAAAGGCAATGATAAAGCCGCGGCAAGATTAGAGGAAAAAGGCGAAGCGCTTGAAAACAGGGGCGAAGCGCTCCAGAAAAGAGGCGAACGCCAGGAACGCCTTGGCGAGAAAATACAGGAAGCCGCAGAAAAAAACCAGGATAGAATCCAGGATAGAACGCAGGACAGGGAACGGCAGGCCGAAGGCGGCAACACCGGCGCTGTTACACCTCCCGTAAAACGCGGCCCGGCGGATGTTACACCCGGCACCCCCGTTAAACGCGGCCCGGTAGATGTAACGCCTGGCACACCGGTCAAAAGAGGACCAGTTGATGTGGTCAAACCGGAAAAGCCCAATAAACGCGAAAGGCCAAACAGGCCGGTTGAAATCCAGCCAATAAGGCCGAAACCTCCGATAGGAGTGATTCCGCCGATAGAACCAAGGCCGGAACCGCCGACTGGAGTGACTCCGCCGGCACCAACGCCTTCACCGGACCTGAACAGGCTCCCGGGCACAGATGGTGCAACCAACGGAACAGTAACGAGATAAAGCGAAAAAGATAATTCAACAATAAAGAAAAAGGGCCGGATTATTCCGGCCCTTTTTTTGTTATAATCTTTTAATCATGCAAGCACAGATATTGGTAATCTTAATTCTGGGGGGCACCTATTTCTACGGGTTTTTGCAGCCCCGCATGGATGTCAAGAAATGCGTGGTTACAGCCGGCAACGTTGAAGTGCAATCCGTGTTTCCCCGTCCTGTAATAGTTGTACCTGCCAAAATCCATAACCCAACCAAAAGGGCCGTGAAAATTGACGAGGTCGATTTCAGGGTTTTTTTACAAGATTCGTACATGGGCGAAGGTAAAATACCTGCCATGGTTGTAAAACCCGGGGAAACACGCGAGGAAAAAATACCTTTAAAAATACCGTCATGGGAATTGCTGATCCCCAAAATAATGAGTTATCTGGAAAATGACGCCATGGATGCCAGGGTTGAGGGGAACATTAATTGCAGGACTTTTATGGGAATTATTAAGGTTCCTTTTGTTTCCAGGCAAACGATAAAGTTAAAAGAGTAATAACAATGAGAAAAAAGAAAATAAAAGCTGCCGGTTCGCAGGAGTTTGATTTCAGCCGCGGGGGTGATTCGTTTTCAGGTGATTTGCCCCCGGGCGATGAAAGCGCGGAGCGCACTGTCCGCGCCTACAGCGTCAGCGAGCTTAACGAGCAGATAAGGGGCATACTGGCCGCATCATTCAGCGGTGATATCTGGGTTTACGGCGAAGTTTACAGGTATAACCTAGACATCAGGCAGGCCGTTACAAGGAATTACGGGCAGGTATATTTTGAACTGGTTGAACAGAATGAGTCGACAAAAAAGATAGAAGCGGCAATCCCGGTAATGATATGGGGCAAAGAGCGGGAAAAAATAGAAAAGAAACTCGGCGAAGCGGGCCAGCAGATGGCCGACGGTGCCAGGATAAAAGTGCGCTGCAGCGTGGATTTTTACCCCAAGCAGGGCAAGCTCCAGCTGGTGATCAAGGATGTAGACGTTGAATATACCCTGGGGCAAATTGCCCTGGCAAGAAAAAAACTGCTGGAAAAACTCGCGAAGCTGGGGCTCCTTGAAAAAAACAAGCAGGTCCCGGTTCCCCTAGTCCCTTTGAATGTCGGGCTAATAACCTCCGCAGGGTCGGCGGCCTACAATGATTTCATTGATGAACTCCGGATTTCGGGTTATGCTTTCAGGGTGTTCGCCTGTGACGCCCGCATGCAGGGCAGGGATATCCAAAGGGACGTTGTAGCTTCACTTAAAACTTTGAACGCGATGGAAGAAATTGACGTGATAGCGGTAATAAGAGGCGGCGGAAGCGCCTCGGATTTGATGGGTTTTGACGCGGAGGAGATAGCTTTCGCCATAGCAAACAGCGCCAGGCCGGTTTTTACAGGTATCGGCCACCAGATCGACAGGACAGTCGCGGACGAGGTGGCAAACCAGGCGCTGAAAACACCTACGGCGATAGCGCAGTTCCTGGTGGAAAAAATTCGCGCTTATGAAAATGAAACCGAAGATATATTTTCAGGAATAATCGACAGGCAGAAAAACCTGGTTAGACAGAAGACCGAAGAACTGCTCAACATCTTCGCGCAGATAAGGTCAAATACAAAAACCGCGCTGGAAAGCAATAAACAGCAGTTGAACTCGTTGCTGGCGGCTATAATGAAAGAACCGGGCAGGTTTATCAGGCAGGAGCGCGATGAGATCAGCAAGTCGGTAGAAAACCAGGTTAAGATCCTTTCGGCGGTGTTTTCAATGAAAAACAAGGAGCTGGACAACTTCAGCAGGCAGGCCGCGGCGCACGACCCGGTGAACGTGATGAAAAGGGGCTACAGCGTTGTTTACGGCACGGACAAAAAAGTTGTCAAAAGCATCAGCCAGGTAAAAGCCGGCGACAATATAAAAACGGTTGTTTTTGACGGGGCAATATTCAGCGAAGTAAGCAAAAAAGAAAAGGGAGAGTGAAACGTGGAAAAAAGCATATCTTACTCAAAAGCTATTGAAGAACTACAAAGTATACTTGAACAACTGGAAAGCGAGGATGTGGAAATCGATACGCTCTCGGCAAAAGTGAAAAGGTCAGCCGAACTGATAAAGTTCTGCCGGGAAAAATTAAAAAGCACGGAAATAGAGATCCAGAAGATAATGAAGGGTTTTGAAGATGAAGGAGATAATCCGGAAAAGTGATGTCATTGCGAGTCCAGATTTGCCGGGACGAAGCAATCTTTTTTAGTTCTTCATGTACGACTCGTAAAGGAAGCGCTTTATCTTTTTTGTCGGCGTTTTCATGAACCCCTCGGGAGCGATCTTGATTTTCGAGACGGGGCTGTAAGCCGGAAGCATCGCGTTGACTGCCTGCCTGTTTTCTTCCATTATTTTCTGCAAATCGTTTTCATTGAGTTTCTTTTCATCGGCCAATTCAAAATCCGGGTAGACAAAAGCCACGATTTTTCCCGATTCGCCCGACACCAGCGATTCCTGCACAAACGGCAGGGCATTGAGCTTGTTTTCTATTTCTTCGGGGTAAATGTTCTGGCCCGACGGGCCGATTATCACGTTTTTCGACCGCCCTTTAATGTAGATAAAGTTTTCCGCATCAAGCACGCCTAAATCGCCGGTGCGCAGCCAGCCCTCCGGATCCAGGACGCTGCCCGTGGCTTCATCGTTCTTGTAATAACCCTTCATCACGTTCACGCCTTTAACCATTATTTCGCCTATTTTATTATAAGGATCCTCCGAATCTATTTTTGCTTCAAGAAACCTTATAGTTTGCCCCGCGGAGCCAAGCCGGTGCTCGTAAAAGCGCGAATAGCTTATAAGCGGGCCGCATTCTGTCATGCCGTAGCCCACAGCAAAGGGAAAACCGATTTTGTGCAGGAACTGCTCCACCGCCGGGTTGAGCGCCGCGCCGCCTATTACCAGCTCTATCAGACGCCCGCCGAAAATCCTATGCAGTTTTTTCTTCAGCAGGATGTTTATGAGCGAATCAAACACGGGGATGCCTGCCAGGAATTTCACTGTTTTTTTGCCGGTGAAGGAATTCACTATCTTTTTGTGTATTTTTTCTATTATAAGCGGCACGGAAAACACGATTGACGGCCTTATGTCCCTGAACGCGTTGATGATTATCTTCGGCGAAGGTATTTTCCCCAGGAACGTGACATGACAGCCGAGCGTGAACGGGTAGAGGAATTCAAAGGAACAGCCGAAAGCGTGGGCCAGCGGAAGGATGGAGAGCACCGTGTGGCCGGGTTTTAACTGCAGGCGTTCCCGCGCGTAAACGACATTCGCCGCCAGGCTGTCGTGCGAGAGCATCACGCCCTTGGAAAAACCGGTAGTGCCAGATGTATAAACGATGGCAGCCAGGTCATTTCCGGCGGCATTTCCGGGAAAGTTGAATTCTTCCCTGGTGACCGGGTTCCCGGCATTCCTTGAATGGCCTTTCAGGAGTTTCGGGTCGAACAGGTAATTGTAATCAGTTCCCAGGTATTCATCGCGCTTGCCGCTGTCAAGCAAAAATATCGCGCGGACCTTCCTGATCTTTTCCTCTTCGATCGTTTCGCTGATTTCCTCTGAAACAAAAAGGGCTACGCTGTCTGAATGGTTAATGATGTGGTGGATGTCTTCCGCGTGGAAATCCGGCAGGATCGGCACGATGACAGCGCCGTAGCTTATAGCTGACAGGTAAACAACCGCCCAGTTGGCGCAGTTGGGGCCTAACAGGGCGATTTTATCGCCTTTCTCTATTTTATGCTGTTTGAACAAGTAATGCAGCTGCCGGATTTTCTCCGCTGTCTCGCAGAAGCAGAGCGTCTGCCCGTTGTGGTCGGAAAAAGCGGGGTGGTCCCAGTGGTTTATTATACTTTCCCTTACAAGGCCGTTGATAGTTCTTCCCTGCATTTTATTTCTCCTCAAACGCGAACACCGTGAATATATAAAGCTCGGTTGAAGGGTCTTTCCAAGCGTTAGCTTCAAGGCCGGCTTTCTGCATGCAGAGCTCATCCAGGAAGTCCTCTTTGTTTGAAAAATGCTCCCAGACCTGAGGCAGGAACAAGCCCGACCTTCCGCCGCGCCTGGCTATCACGCCGTGCTGGGGCGGTTTTATCTCGTCCGCTGATTTTACACGGGTTAGCGGCGAAAGCACAGAGATCTCGATCTTTATGTCCGGCATTTCCTCGTCAGCCACCGGGCCGAACCTGTGGTCCTCAAAAGCGGCCGCGACCGCCATCTGCTGGACTGCCTGGTATAAAGGAAGCTGGGGAACCGTAGTGCCTATGCATCCCCTGAGCTGCTTTTTTTCATTAAGCGTCACGAAAACCGCCGCCGGGCTGGTGAGTTCCTTGTCGCCTGTTACGTAAGGAGGAGCTTTCTTTGAGCGGATGTATTCTCTGATGGTCCTTCTTGCCAGGTCCAGCAGCACTTTCTGGTTTTTCTCCGAGATTTTAAATTCAGACATTTTTTTTGCCTCCCCGATTACCGGTGTTTTGGGTTTTGAAATAACTTTTATTGCTTCATCCTTGTGTTCAGATTTTATGAACGCGGCAGCACCGTAGCCCACTACTTTGGTTTTGTCCCCGTAAACCGGAATATCTCCGGAATTAGCGTAACGCAGAACTTCTGCTTTGTTTGCCCCCAGCATCCTTGCGGCGTACATACCCGTCATAACGGCGCTTTCCCCGCAGAATTCGCAGGCGACATTCCGGTATTTCCTTGAAAGGATGCTGTTGTTCACCTTCTTGAAATATTCAGGATCGAATTTTCCCAGCGCGTCTAGCGATTCTTTGTCAATTTTACATGCGGTATCATAATCCGGGTAGTGGGACATATCGGAAGAAATTACAAACAACACTTTTTTGCCCGGGAACTTGCTGATCGCGGACACAATGGCTTTCGCTTCGCTTTGGGCATTTTCAGGGTTGTTGCTTACAAGCACAGGGACTATCTTGAAATTTTTCAGCACGGTTTGCATGAATGGGAGTTCAACTTCAAGACAGTGTTCGAAAAGAGGCGGGGGCGGGGAATGAGCGTTGTCGTTAATTTCAAAGAAATCCTGCGCCTTGGCCAGTTCGCTTATTATTTCTTTGTCAGTTTTTACATCGCCAAGGGGGGTGTTGAACCCTTCGCCGGCAAACAGGGCGGCTTTTGAAAGGAAGAAATTATGGCTTTCTCCTATAAGTATAACCGTGTCCGGCGCCTGGCCCGCAATGGCCTTGAAAGCGTGCGCGGCAACCGCCCCGGAAAACACATAGCCCGCATGGGGAACAACAATGCCGTACATTGTATCGTTGACTTTGTAATCAGGTGCCCCGGCAAGGTAAGTGTTTATCATTTCCCGCAGTTCGGTTGGGTTGTCCGGATAGAATTTGCCGCTCACGGCCGGCGCACGCATCTGCGCCTGGCAGGATGCGCTAATCATCCCTGCAATCAAAATAGCGAAGAAAAGCGTAGTTGCCGATTTATCGGCGGTGTTTTTAATGTTGCTCATCACAAAAATTCTATATAAAACGGGAGGTGAAGTCAAACGCTTTGGATTTCGCGTTTTGCCCAGCCTCGTCCTGTCGACGGACGAGATTTCGCACCTTGCTCAATCCTTGACAAACAATTCGCAGAGTTGTAAAATGGGTTTCGTTAATTCCTGCAGATCAATCAAAAATTCCTGCCTCAAACAAACAAGCTAAGCAAGCGTGACAGGATAAACCAATAGGAGGTTTTCATGAAAGTATCAGTTGACAAAGATTTGTGCACCGGCTGCAACCTTTGCGTGGATGACTGCCCGGATGTTTTCGAGATGGCGGGCGACTTTGCGAAAGTGAAGGTTGATATAGTTCCGGCTAACCTGGAAGCAAAAGTAAAAGAAACCGCGGGAAACTGCCCGGTAGAAGCTATAAAGGTATCGTAAAAGAGAGGTGTCTCAATTGAAAAAACAAATTATTGAAGTCAGGCTCCACGGCCGCGGCGGCCAGGGAGCGAAAACAGCCGCAGATCTGCTTGCCATGACGGCGCTTGAGGCAGGCAAACACATCCAGTCGTTCCCTGAATATGGGCCGGAACGCGCCGGCGCCCCGATAAGGGCGTTTGCCCGCATAAGCGACAAACCTATTAATGTTCATTGCGGGGTGGCAAACCCGGATGTCGTGGCGGTTATTGACCCCACTCTTCTTGTAATCAACCCCCCGGTAACTGAAGGGTTCACAAGCGAAGGAATCCTGCTTGTGAATACCAACGAAACTCCCGCAGAAGTGCGCAAAAAACTTAATTTGAAGGATGGTACGGTGTACACCGTTGATGCTACGAAGATCGCGCTGGA
>MGVM01000054.1:0-277 GCA_001800495.1 Elusimicrobia bacterium RIFOXYB2_FULL_48_7 | reverse complement strand
TCTTTGCCGAACACTCCGATGCTTGGCGCTATAATCAAGGCCACCGGCATTGTGTCGGTTGATGACCTGAAGAACCAGTTAAAGAAGAAGCTCGGAAAAAAACTAAGCCCGGAGAAAATGGAAGGTAATATGAAAGCCATTGACAGGGCGTATAACTCAATTACAAAAGGTTAAAAAAATGGAACTAAAAAACTCAAGAGAAATACCGATAGGCGGCAAGATCATCCTGGCGGGAAATGCCGAGGAATACAATACAGGCGACTGGCGCACGTTCAAG
>MGVM01000053.1 GCA_001800495.1 Elusimicrobia bacterium RIFOXYB2_FULL_48_7 | reverse complement strand
CAGTTGGCGCTAAGCTGAGTGGCTTTATTGGTCTCTGAAATGTCCGTATTCAGCCCGTCACGAACCGTCACTACGTTTGAAGGGGCGGTCAAGTCGGAAACGCCGTTAAGGTTGACCACATAGGTCCTGGAGCGCTCATTGCCGATTGCCGTGTCGCCTATGGTGTAATGCATGAACCTTACCTGGTTGGTGCCTACAACGCCCGAGGTGAAGGGTATGTTATCCGTGGTTCTTGCCTGGGACGAAATGTAGCCCTGATAAGTGGGATAATTGCCGCCGAATGTCATGCCGGGGAGAAAGTTGTGAAGCTTTACGCCGTGAACCCAGTTTTCCGGATAATTCGCGGTGCCGGTCTTCCCCGAGAAACTCAGCCCCTTGAGCGAATAATTCGGCGTGATGTTCGCGGTAACGTAACCGCCCGTGCCGTTCTTGCTTCCCATTACGCCGTCAAGCCAGACCTCTATCAAGCCGTTATTGCAGCTTATGTCAACCGTCATGTTCCATTGCGTTGTTTCCTTGTAGAGCTGGTGGCACCTGCCGGTTGATGTGGCTATGGAGTACCTTGCCCCGCCGGTCACGCGGTAGAGTTCCGGTTTCCACAAACTTGCTATGTCATTGCCGACATAGCGGATAGATAGCTGGTAACCCTCGTCCGGTATATAGTTTGAAAAATCATCCTGGGTGTAGAAATTAATGCAGAATTCCGTGTTAGGATCGGAAGCCGAACTGCTGGGAAGGTTCTTTATGCCGAATATCGTCCTCATGCGCCAGTTCCTTAAATCCATTCCGGGCACATAACTAAGTTCGCCCTGCCTGCTTGCGGCGCCTGTATTGAGCCGCACGCCGCTGGTGCCGGTGACCTTTGAGGCATCGCCGTGAACCGCCCATTTGGAGGAATCAAGGGAACTGCTGGTGAAATCCTCCGTGATGCCGGACCAATTCAGGCCGCCGTCAGTGGTGTATTCATAGCCCTCCGTGTCCTGGCTGAGCCCGGAGAGATTCTGGAGAACCGAGAAGCACTTCGGCGTGGCGCTGTCGGTCACAACCACGTCGCCGTTGGCGCTTGCCCAGGTGGAGTCCTGTTTCTGGACCCTCATGTCGTTCCAGTAATCAACAACGTCCACGGTAGCGGTAGCGGTCACTCCGCTGCCGGATGCGGTAATAGTGCACTGCCCGCCGCCGGGCGTATCGGCCGAGCACATGCCTATTTCGGCGACACCATCGATGGGTGTCACGGGGTTGCGCCCTGTCAGGTAAACATACGCTGGGTTGATGGAGAAGGTAACCGGGCCGGTTGCGTAGCGCGCTATCTGGCCGCTGGAATCCTTCAATATCGCGCGCAGTTTCCCCGGCGTTGTCCCGTCGGCCTGCATTTTCATGGGCCAGTTAATGCCCTTGCAAATCACTTCCAGCTGCATTGAGGCGGCAGCGGGAAGAGCCAGGTTCGACCTGGTGGTTGTCGATATATAAGGGCCGTACCGGGCCGTAACTATCTCCGCCCCGCCTGCCCTTACTTCAACGGTATTGTTGCTGCTGACAGCCACGCCCGCCGAAGCCGTGGGGATAGTCCCCTGAAATATGCCGGTATTGGCGCCGGTCTCGGTAAGCGTGAGGTTTTCTGCATCGTTCAGGTAGCCGCTGCCGGCCTGCCCGCGGACTTCGATCTGGAGAGTATCCACGCCGGAAGCGTTGATATCCGCGGCTTCAAACTGCACGCCGATGGTTGAACCGGGCGCAAAACTTGTGAGAGCCGAAGCGAAGGTGGAATCCCTGAACTTCAGCACCGCGGCGGGCTCCGGGTTGGGCGTGGCGTCGGTGCCGAGCTTGTCCTGCCACATTTCCATCCTGCCCTCATTCCAGAGGTTCGGGATATCCTCGTCGCTCTTGGCCAGCCAGGAGAAATAGCCGCCCTTGACGGTTCTCATCAGGGCCAGCATTCTGTCGCAGCCGTACCTGGATACTTCCTTGCCCAAAAAGGTATAGGAAGAACCGTACTGGAATTCGCCTAACAGGTACGGAATGTTCCATTTGTTCTGGAAATCGGTAATCCTGGTTTCCATGCCGGGATCGCTGTAGGAATACTGCGAGTAGTAATGTACCATCGCTGCCACGTTTGAACCCGGGACAATGTTGCTGCCCCACAGGGTTTCACAGTTGGCAGGGGAGTTGTAATTGCCGCAGCCGAAGAAAATAACGTGCTTTGTGTCAATTGTGCGGATCTCGCTGGCACAGTCGAGATACGCCTGCTTTATGTAAGCGTTGGTATTGGCGGGCATGCATTCATTGCAGAGTTCGTAGCCGATTATCCAGGGTTCATCCTTGAAGGTCTGCGCCACCAGTTTCCAGTCGTCTATCCAGTCCTGGCGCACGGCGGGATAGCTGGCCCAGAGGCGCTGGGAGCCGCCGGCTCCGCCTGAATCGCCCATGGAATGGTGGGCGTCAAGGTAGAGGTAAACCGAGGCCTGCTTGCACAGTTCTGTGAACGCCACGGCGCCCTGCGGCCCCGTGAGAAACTCGCTGGGCAGACAGTCAACCGTGATGTTGTTTTTCTTGTAGCCCGGCTCGAAACAATACCTGACGCAGTTCATGCCCACATTGCGGGCATAATACGGCATGTATCTCATGAATTCCATGCTGTCGGATGTGGTATAAATGTAGAAGTAGGCCGTGCCGACTATCATGAACGGGACGTTGGGTTTTTTCGCGTAGGGCGATGTTTTCAATGATGTCCCTTCAGCCCTGATCCATAAATGCTCGTTGGGTGCGATTACCGCCGCGCCCGCGGCACCGGTGAAAACGCTTAAAGCAAACAACGTGCTTAAGAACATACGGGCAGCTTTTCTCGATTCCATGCTTATCTCCTGTAAATATTTTTTATGCGCATACAGCTTTAACCAGCCCCAAAATTATATCGTAAGAATTTTTAGGACTTCGCCCAGCTCAACCCCGCTCCGCAGGATTTCCTGACTACAAGCTTTGGTTCTATAATTACGTGTTCCGGTTCCCCGGTTTTCTTTCCCGACATCCTCTCAAGCAGCAGTTTCACCGACCTTGAACCCATTTCGTGCCCGAAATGGTCGACGGTTGTTATGGGCGGGTCGTATAATTCCGACAATTCAATATTGTTGAAGCCCGTGACCGCGATGTCTTCCGGGACCCTGATATTTCTTTCCTTGAGCATCCTGATAACCCTGGCAGCCATTATGTCCCCGCTTGTAAAAACTGCGGTGGGCCTGTTTTTCAAAGAGAGCAGTTTTTCAACGTTCTGCGGCACGTCCGTCTCTTCGTCCCTGGTAAGGAACACCAGTTCATCCGAGGCCTCCAGCCCGTTGTCCCGAAGCGCCCTGTAATAACCTTCAAAGCGTTCCTTGAAATTTGAATTCATGGCAGGGTAAGTAATGTAAGCGATCCTTTTATGCCCCAGCCCGGCGAGGTGGCAGACCATGTCATAGGCGCCTTTTTCATTGTTGCAGACGACGTAATCCGCCCGGTCGTCAAACATGCGCCTGCTGAAAAGCACAAACGGGAAATTTGATTCTATCAGGTATTCGATGTCGTCTTTTGTCTTTGATGTCGGCAGGATTATGAGGCCGTCCACCTGCTTGCTTACAAATGTACGGACAGCGCTTTCCCGGGAATCGGAAACCGGGTTATAAAGAACCATGTAGCCCTGCCGGTTTGCCTCTTCCTGGATCCCCTGGAATATGTCGGCAAGGAACGGGCTGTTGACCTCGTGAACTACCACACCGAGGATGTTGGTGCTGTGGACTACAAGTGACCTGGCTAAACTATTAGGCATGTAGTTGAGCTTCCTGGCTATCGCTTTCACTTTTTCCCGGGTCTTGGTTGAGATTTCTGAACTGTCCCTTAATGCAAGCGAAACCGCGGCAGGCGAGAGATGCGCTATTTTGGCAATGTCGTAGATGGTATTTTTCATTTGGGAGGGGTGGGCCTGGTTCTGTCCCAAAAATGTAATGTACTGGATTTTTGGGACCTCGTCCAACTCGGCTTAACCGGTTAAGTTTATTGATATAGTTATAGCCCGAGTTCCATGAAAAGTCAAGGGGAATTTTGAGCAAGGTGCGAAATCCCAAAACCCTGCGAAGCAGTACATATTGGTTTTGGGATAAATAATTATTTAATAGTTAATTATACGGGTTTTGGAGCAGGTTTATTTTATTAATGCTATTTTACAGATTTTTGAAGCGCCGCTGCCGCTGGTTACTTTTGCCATGTACAGACCGCGCCTTACTTTTTCCCCATCTTCGTTTTTCCCATTCCAGGTGACGATGCTGGTGCCGTTAGAGGCGCTTAACTTCCTGACCAGCCGGCCGCTTATCGTGAATATCTTCACCTCAATGCCGGTATTATCCGTGCCCGCAAATGTCATGGGATTTCCGCTGGTGAAATCATGCGGGTTAGGGTACGCCTTGATAGCCGCACCGCTTGTGCTGAATGTGCCGTCGCTGGACAAACCTTCATTTCCTGACGAATCCTTGCTCAGAACCCTGTAATGATAAACCATGTTCGGCAGAAGACCCGGCAGGGTAACGCTGTGACTGACAACGCGGTTTGTATCTTCATCACTTAAAGTCCCATAAGCGGCTGTGAGGCCGTACTCTACTTTGCTTGTGGACTGTTCATCGGTGTCCCAGGTAACGACTGCGGCCGTGGGAGAAGGCCTGGCAGATACATTCGTTATTTCAGGCGGGTAAAGGTCGACTGTCGGGAACTGCCCGTCGGATGTTGCTGCTGTCCCCTGGGCACCGCTCCCGTTTTCAGCTTTTACGCTTATGTAATAGGTCGTTCCCACATTTAGAGCCAGGCCGCGGGTGGTTACGTAATTCCTTGTACCATTGCTGGTCCAGGGGACTATATCCGCGTTCCCGGGCGTAGCGCTTACGGCAAACCAGTATCTTGATATGCCGGACTCAGCGTCTGTTGCCGCGGCCCAGTTAGCGCTGAGCTGGGTGCTCTTGTTTGTTTCTGAAATGTCCTGGTTCAGGCCGTCTCTCACGGTTACAACCGTTGATGGCGGCGTCGTATCGTTGCTGCCGTTCAGGTTTACTACAAATGTTCTTGAGCGCTCATTGCCCAACAATGTGTCATCCAGGGTATAATGTATGAACTTAACCCGGTTGGTGCCTACGGGCCCGGCAGTAAAAGGTATGTTATCGGTTGTCTTTGCAACTGTAGAAATATAACCATTGTACATAGGGTAATTAAGGTTTTGATAAGGCATGCTGGGAAGGTAATTATGCATCTTTATGCCGTAAATCCAGTGTTCAGGCATATTAGCTGTGCCGGTTTTTCCCGAGAAACTAAACCCCTTGAGCGTGGAGGTGGCGCCGAGATACGCCGTAAGATACCCTCCACCGGTTTTAAAAAAATCATCATCAAGCCCCATTTCAAGTGTTCCGTCATGAAAAGCCAGGTTCACGGTCATTTTCCATTGGGGTGTTTCCTTATAAAGCGGACGGCAAAAACCCGGTGAAGACGAAATGAAAACCCTGGCGCCGCCTGAAACCCGGTACAATTTCGGGTAACAGTAATTTGAGTTTGAAATATACTGGAGTGAAAGCTGGTAACCTTCCTGGGGGATATAACTTGAATAATCGTCCTGGGTATAAAAATTAATGTTGAATTCCGTGTTAGCATCAGGCACGCTCAGCGTCAGGTTCCTTACCCCAAAGACAGCCCTTAACCGCCAATTCTTCAGTCCCGACGGAATTCCGGACACATATTCCAGTTCCCCGTGTTTGTTAACAGCGCTGGTGTTTAACCGGACACCGTTTGATCCCGGTGCTTTTGAAGCGTCACCGTGCACAGCCCATTTCGCCGGGTCAAGAACCGCGCTGGTAAAATCTTCGGTGATGCCTGACCAGTTCAGCCCGCCGTCCGTTGAATATTCATACCCCTCAGACTCTGCCTGCAAACCTGAAATATTTTCCATCACAGCTATGCACTTCGGCGTGGCGCTGTCGGTTATTACCACATCACCGTTGGCATTGGACCAGGAAGCGTCCTGTTTCTGTACTCTCATGTCGTGCCAGTAATCCACCACGTCTATACTAGCGCTTGCGCTAGTGCCGTTGCCTGATGCCGTAAGCGTGCAGTTGCCCCCGCCGCTTTCAGCCGAACATATGGCGGTTTCCGCGACTCCGTCGACAGGTGTCACCGGGTTTCTTCCTACAATATAGGCGTACGCGGGGCTGATGGAAAATGTCACTGCTCCCGCGGCCCAACGCGCTACTTCGCCGGTTGCATCCTTTAATACAGCGCGGACTTTTCCCGGAGTGGTGCCGTCCGCCTGCATCTTGTTAGGCCAGCCGATTCCCTTGCAGGTTACTTCCAGCTGGATTGATGCCACGGGCAAAGGAGTGAGATTGGATTTTGTTATTGTTGATATATACGGCCCGTAGCTTGCAGTTACGGTTTCCGCGTTGCCGGTTCTTACTTCAACCGTGTTGTTGCTGCTAACGGCTACGGCTCCCGAAGCTGTAGGGATGGTACCCCTGAATATGCCGGTGTTCAATCCGGTCTCGGTGAGGGTCACTGTTTCCGCGTCATTCAGATACCCGGCTCCGGCTTGGCCGTGAAGTTCTATCTGCAAGGTATCCGCTGTGCCCGCGCTGATATCCACAGCTTCAAACTGTACACCAAGGCTTGAGCCCGGCGCAAATTCAGCCAGTCCCGCGGTAAAATCCCCGGCAGGGTTCATGAATTTGAGTATTGCCGCGGGTTCCGGGTTGGGTGTGGCATCAGCAGCTATCTTGTCCTGCCAGAGGTCCATTCTGCCCTCATTCCAGAGATTAGGCATACCTTCATCGGATTTGGCAAGCCATTCAAAATAACCGCCTTTTCTTTCCCTCATCAGAGCCAGCATCCTGTTACCGCCGTAAGTAGCTATATCCTTGGAAAGCCAGCCGGATGAAGAACCGTATTCAAATTCGCCGATAATAAATGGAATGTTCCATTTATCAGAGAAAGCTTTCACTTTGTCTTCAATATTGGGGTCGCTGTAAGCGTACGTGCAATAATAATGCGCCGCCACGGCAACGTTTCCCCCGGGAATAATGTTACTGCCCCATAACGAATCGCAGTTTGAAGGCGAGTTCCAGTTGCCGCAGCCGAAGAAAATTACGTGTTTTGCGTCAACGGTCCTGATGCCGGCAGCGCAGTCAACATATGCCTGCTTGATGTAGGCGGGAGTATTACCAAAAGAAGGGGTACATTCATTGAGCATTTCATACCCGATCACCCACGGTTCATCTTTGAATTCTGCGGCTGTAAGTTTCCAGTCGTCTATCCAGTTTTGCAGGACTTCCGGATGAGCGCTCCACAGAGTACTCGCATCCCCTGAATTGTCACCCATGGAATGATGCGCGTCGAGCATTACGTAGACAGACGCCTGTTTGCATAAATCCACAAAAGCCCTGGCGCCGAACGGGCCCCAAAGGAATTCACTTGGCAGGCAATCCGTTGTTATATGGCCTCTCTTGGGACCTGCCTCAAAACAAAACCGGATACAGTTCATTTTCATGTTACGGATATAGTACGGCATATATTTCATCAGTTCCTGGCTGTTGGATGAGTCATAAATATGAAAATACGCAATGCCGACAGGCATGTAGGGAACGTTCGGGTTCTTAGCGCAGGGGGAGGTTTTCAGGTATGTGCCCCCGGCGCGGATCCACAGGTGCTCGTTGGGCGCGATGACGGCGGCATGAACGGCGGTGCACGCACATATTAAACTGTAAGTGAAAAAAACTAAAAGTAAAAACAGTTTGATCGATTTGTACATTAATCCCCCATTATCATTTTAATAGCGCTATTTTGCCTGTTTTTTTCCTGCCGTTTGTATCTGTAACACTAAAAAGGTAGATACCCGCGGACATATTATCGCCTGAATCATTTTTGCCGTCCCAATCTGCCTTTGTTCCGGATGGCAAGAGTGTTCTGACAAGCTTTCCGTCGAGGGAAAAGATATTCACGCAACCCAGCAGCTGGGATGTTCCATCCACGGACATTTCTAAAGTTATATTCCCGGCTTTATTAATATCACATGGGTTCGGATAGGCCTTTACCTGGATCCGCTGCGATGAAATTTGCACTGGCGGCGGAGTCGGGTCAGCGATCGGGTTGGGCACAGGCGAACCCTGAAGGGCCGCCGCGTAAGTCCAGATATCAGTCCATCTTGAACTATTCGTAAAATCCGCGCTAGTATATCCCGCCGCGCGCCACATTATCCAGCCGATATGATTTACCGCTGGAATACCGCGGGATGGATAGGCTTTGTCCGCCAGCGGTGCGTTCTTCCAGAAGTCCGGCTGGCCATAGCACATCTCTATCATTTCCTGTTCAAACAGCCTCTTTTCCGAATCCGGCAGCCCGTAGATCACATCATCATGACCGAATTCCGTGCACATTAATGGCACGTGAAAGGTGTTTTGGATCCTGCCCAGTTCGTCGTTTACATAACCGCCGGCGCTAGCGTATAATTTCATGGATTGGGTATATTCATGGAAAGTAAATACAACCTGCCCGTAGCCGGGGTCTGGATTGTATCGTTCACTCGCGCTAAGGCCGTCCTCCCAGTATTCCTTTATGCTGACAGCATGGCTGAAGTTTCCGTTTCCGATGAAAAAGATATGTTTTTTGTCTACCTGCCTGATGCGCCTGATACATTCCAGGTAATTATTCCTGCATTTTGCAACTGTACCTGCATATATAGGATTAGGACTAGCAACAACAGGTTCGTTACATAATTCGTAACCGGCAACCCACGGTTCGTCTTTAAAATAATCCGCAATGTACACCCAGTCATCAAGCCATCTCCTGCATAAAGTGGCGGAAGCGTTGTTAACATCCCAGAATGGGCTGGCGTAGTTCGGCACAGAGTCGTACGAGGAATATGCCCGCATAAAATAATGTGAATCAATTATGCAATAGATCTTTTTCGCTTTGTACCAGTCAACAAGAGGCGCGAGATAATTATTCACATAATTCGCGGCGCTGGGCCAATCCGTCAAGTTATTCGCGCTAATCCTTACAAGGTTCACGCCGTTGCCCGCAATCCAATTAACTTTGTTTTGCTGGAGACCCATGTTGCTTTCTTCGCTTGTGGAATTACACCTGTGCGCCGCACCGCAACCCATCCAGATACCGTTAGGGTCATCGCATAACAGCGATTTCCTGATATATTGCCCTTCCACGTGCAGCCACACGTGCTCATCCGCCGCTTGTACAATTGAAAAAAACGGTAAAACACAAAGGACAGAAAATATAAGAATATATTTCTGCGCCATTTTTAGCCACCGTTTTTTACCTGATGTCGATGGAACCGGAAATCAGCCCGGGGAAGGATGCCGTGATTTTAGCCGGTAAAGAACCGCTGAAACCGATAACCGCTTTGCCTCCGGTTGGCTCAACAGAATTGATGCCTTCAAGACCGCTGAAAGTAATTTTATCGGCTGAAGGAACCTCGGGGGCCACGGTAACAGCCCTGAAATTGCAGCTGTCAACTTTATTATCCGCGAAAATTTCAAGGGCCCCGTCCTTTACATCAACCAGGCAGGTTTCCGTGTATGCGGCCAGAACTCCCGCTTTTTCCTGTATATCAAGGCCCTTGATTCTTGTTTCGTTCTCAATGATTACGTCAAATACCCTAAAACCTTTAACCTTGCCGCTTTCAGGCGGTTTATACGTGACCCCGAAATAGGTTTCAGCAAAAAACAATTCCACTTTGTACCTGCCATTGGGAACGGTAAAACGGTATCCGCAGGTAGAATCGATCATCCGGCCGGTGTAGAACAATGTATTATCTCCGGTATTGGCAAACTGGTAATTTTCTTTTGCGTATAGTATTCTTGAAGGTTTTGTGTAACCCCACGAACCTTCCTTGTATTCCTGGTCAGCCAGCCAGAGCCGGCCTTCCATATCTATGAATTCCGGACCTCCGCAATTCACGCGGTAAAGCGCTCCGTTATCCACAATGTTCCCGTAAGCGTCCGTGATACTCGCCTCGACTTTTGTCTTTCCCCCTGTTGAAATACCCGAAGGGGCCAGTGTGAGTTTCACGGCTTTATCCGGCTTTCCGGTAATGTCCAGCTTGCTGTGGTAAAACCCGCCTGCATTGGCAATCACACTGAACTTACCCGTCTTATTTAATTTCAGATTTATACGGGCCGCGCCCTTCACCGCCGGAGCGGGATTTTCCCCCTCGAGTGTAGCGCCACCACCGGAAACAGAAAAACTTACCGCGTTATCCGCGGATTCCAGGGCATTGCCGTTAAAATCCTTCAGTACCGCAGTTATTGCCAACACACTTTTATTATCCGCTGTTATGCTGTTTGCCTGCACGCTGAGCTCAATATCCCCT
>MGVM01000052.1 GCA_001800495.1 Elusimicrobia bacterium RIFOXYB2_FULL_48_7 | reverse complement strand
TCCGGTACTGGTTACCGTTAAAACATTTCCCTGGGATGTCCACGCCGCAGCATCATGCCCTCCCGGAGTTGTGCCTATCGCGTAGAGGTAACCTATTATGCCGGATTCCGGATCTGCGACGGCAGTCCAGTTGGCGGAAAGAGTGGTTTCTGAGCAGGCAAAATCCGCGTCAACCAGGGCTCCGGTGCCGTCATAAACCGCGCCCGGCGCAGCAGGCGAGCTTGTGTCTACGGGCGCAGAAGCAAATACAGAGGGCATCAGGCTGTCCGACATAGTTATTTCATCCACATATATATTTCCCGTGCCGGTGCTCATGGATATAATCACATTCCTGGCGGCCTTGGTAAGAGTGTTATAGTACTCCAATTTTGACGTTAATTTCACGCCGTTCAGCCACATCTCCACGCCGCCCTTCCTGTTTCCGGCGGCCTTTGTATGAATATCAAACCGGTACCAGGTATTCGGCGTGATATGCGGCAATACGCCGGCAGCAAAAGCTGTGCTGTTTGATGTAGGCACGCTGGTCCACACGCCTGAAGTGTTCCTTGTGGTAACATCTGTTATATACTGGCAGTGCAGGAGATAACCTTCCGCATTATAGCTGATGCGCACCTGCGCCGTAAAATTTCCGCTGGCCGGGTTTATGGTCACCAGGTTAAGAGAACCGCCCGCCAGTGAAAAATTAGGCGCCAGTTTGAATGAAAAACCCAGATACAGGTCATTGTCTGAATTAACGCTGTTTATTGTAAGAGTGTTGGAAGGGGCAAGGAGCAGCCCGTAATTGCCCGAACACGCAGCCGCGCCTGAAGCTGTTGCGCCGCTTGCGCTGCTCCACTTGATAGTGCTGCCTGTCTCAAAATCATCCGTGAATTTTATATAACCCGGCAGTTTGTCAACACACTGCCCGTCGGATACGCCTTCCAGGGAATGTAGGCCCTGGCCGTTTTCCGCCTTAACAGTGAAATAATATGTTACTCCCCTGATAAGCGAGAGATGGGTCCTTGTAACATTGACAGAAGTATCAGTTCCGTTATCTATCCAGTCCATTAACTCCCCGCCGCCGGCCGTTGTCCCGATTTTATACCAGTACCTTTTTAGTCCCGACTCGGCATCAGCCGAGGAGGTCCAATTGGCTGCTAAATAATCCGTGGCGGTTGTCGTGTCTATATCAAAACCAGCGCCGTCGCTGACCGTGCCGGGCGCGTTCGGGGCCGTGTTATCCATGCTGGAACTCTCTAATGTTATCTGCCCCCAGCCGGGTATTGCTTCATACATTACCGTCCGTGATGAAACCCAGACATCAATCGTGTAAACCTTTTTCGCGCTTATCCCCGTTGGCCCGGGGCCCTGCGTTACTTTGCAATAGGTCCAGGTTGACGGAACCTGGGTAATCAATGTAAGCGGAAAAGTGTATAGAACAGGGTCCTGGGAAGAAGTAAGGTCAATTGTTATATTCGGGGATGTGGCGGTAACAGTAACAACCCTGGTGTTATATTCCTGATAATAAGAACTTATTTCAGCGCCGTTGCCCACCCACAAACTGTTTGAATTTGCTACAAGAAAATCCAGGAACTGTTCAAAATAAGTTTCATTTACAGTATAAGTGTATTCGCCGTAGGTGCCGATCTGGTGGAATAAAAGGTATCTGTACGTGCCGTTGGTTATGGCAGACTGCGGCTGAGCGATCAGCTGGGTGTAAGTCCAGGCCGGGTCAGGCATGCCCCCGCTGGTACCTACCCCGTCAGAAGGCCTTAAAAAATGAAACGCTGCTTTTAATTCCGCCCACTGGACTGAATCAAGCCCGGCATTATCGCCGGCCGGCCATTCTGCCATCGGGTGAAGCTGTGTTTTACCCGGAGGGTTCAGGCTCCAAATCGTGCGCGCGGATTCACCCACCTCATAATAAGCGTCCGTCATGCTTCCCCTGTCCCAGAAACCCTCCCGGCAGGTCATCTGGTGGTGCCCCAGGAACCAGCCGTAGCGGTTTGCCGCTGTTTCCCAGAAATCTATTCCGTTGGCGTATGCCGCCGATCCCGGCAGGTAATACAAACCAACTTTAAGGTTTCTGGCGATTATTTTAGGCATGGCAACTTTCCGCGCGGAATCATAGGTGCCGTCCCACGACATGCTGAAAGCGCCGCGCTTGTTGTCTTTCCACTTGCAGGCGTAAGTATCGCCGATCGCGGCGTGAATCTCGGGTATAAGGAAAATCAGAAAAAGGAACGGAGTGAGCTTGATCGGTTTCATTTTTTTCTCCTGCCCGGTTGTCATTGCGAACGGGAAGTAACAGGGATGGTTCTAAATAATAGGGACAGTCCCTATTGAGTTGGACGAAATACCAAAACCCTTGTACCGATTGGTTTTGGTATTATTTAGTAAGTGCTATCTTGCCGGTTACGGAGTCGCCGGAACTGCCGGTTATTTTATATATGTATATTCCCCGGCCCACTTTCTGGCCGTCGGTGTTGGTGCCGTCCCAGCTGATCTCGGCGGAGTTGCCGGTAAGCTTCCTTATCAGCCGGCCGCTGACCGTGTATATGCTGGCCTCGCTTACAGTTGCCCCGTCCATCCTGAACTTCGCCGGATTTGAAACCGAAACCTTGCACGGGTTAGGGTACGCGTGGATATATCCGGCTATGGGCTGCGCAGGCGCTTCGGTACTGAACGTGTAATCACTACTTGCTGTTTCATTGCCGCTGGCATCCCGGCTGATAACGCGGAAGTGGTAAACCGTTCCCGGCATAAGCTCTGTAAGGGCGGCGCTGTGGCTAAGGTCGAGCGACGCGTCTTCCAGCGTCTGCCTGCTGTAGGCGGCTGACCTTCCGTATTCTACAAGCGATGTGGAGGGCTCGTCGGTTACCCAGGTTACCGCGGCCCCGGTCCCGGTAATCCCTCCGGCTGTTACAAGGGATATTACCGGAGGCACCGTATCTGGCGGCGCGGGAGGCAGGGCAACCTGCCCGTTTGAAGTCGTCGTGCTGGCGCTCTGAAGCCCTACGTTGTTCTCGGCTTTCACGCTTATATAATAGGTAACGCCTTCGGTCATAGTCACTCCCGTAACGTTTATGCCTGTCAGCTGGCCGTTGTCTGTCCATGGGACAAATTCAGTCCCGCCCGCAGTCGTTCCTATCGCATACCAGTAGCGGGCTATGCCCGACTCCGCATCAGCCGAGGGATCCCAGTTGGCATTTATTTCCGTCAGCACTGTCGTAGCGGTAATATCCGCTCCGGTGCCGTCACGGACGGCTGTTATGTTCAAGGGAGGAGTGGCATCGCCGGTATCAACTGCAACTATATACTGCCCGTTGGAATTTGCGGCGGTGGCGCTTACCAGGTTGTTCCCGTTGACAGATTTCACGCTGAAATAATAGGTTGCCCCCGCCGCCAGCGCCAAGCCGCTTCTTGTTGCAGACAAAACGTTCCCGACCGCTGTCCAGGCCGCGGTATTTGTACCGCCTGCAGAAGTGCCTATGGCATATTGATAACCGGTTATCCCGCTTTCGGGATCCGAACCGGCCGCCCAGTTGGCTGACAGCGTGTTTAACGACATGCTTGAGGATATATCCACGCCGGTTGCCGCGCCGTCGCGCACTATTGAGGGAGGGATGGGGGCAGTCACGTCCGCCGTGCTGACAACAACTACGCCGTTCGAATTGGCTGCCAACGCGCTTTCAAGCCCCGCGCCGTTGACCGACTTCACCGTAAAATAGTACGTGGCGCCAATGGATAATGAAAGCCCTGTTTTTAATACAGATGTCCCGCTGTTTGAAGCCCACCCGGATGTGTCTGTAGCTCCGGCCGAAGTGCCTATGGCGTATTTGTAGCCGGATATTCCGCTTTCCGCATCACCGCCCGCGTCCCAATTGGCGTACAGCTGCGCGGCAGAAATAGTTGATGAAATATCGACTCCCGTGCCGTCGCGCACGGTTACCGGCGCGCTTGGAGGCGTGCCGTCAACCGCCACGTACTGCCCGTTGGAATTTGCCGAAGTTGCGCTGATAAGATCAATGCCGTTGACCGCTTTCACGCTGAAATAATATGTCACGCCCATTGATAAAGTTTTATAAGTTGTGGTGCTTTGCACGTTACCAAGCGTCGTCCAGCCCACAATGTTTGAGGCGCCAGCCGAAGTGCCTGCGGCAAAAATATAACCCTTAATCCCCGATTCGTTATCAATACCCGGCGTCCAGTTCGCGCTCAACGATGCCGTTGAAAAAGTGGCTGAAACATCAGCCCCGGTGCCATCGTAAACCGCGCCCGGCGCCGCAGGCGAAGTTACGTCAACTGTAACCCCTACAAACTGCAGCGGATGCGGATAGGTATAGGGCGTGTAATTCATACCCCTTGAAACCGCGTCGGACATATTGCTGCAGGCATAGTATTCTCTGTTCGCCTTGATGTGCTTGGTGTATGATGGAATGTTGCTGTTAGGCTGTATATGGTAAACCGTCCCGTTAAGGGTATTATTCCATTCATAGAGCGGCTGGGAGGGCTGGCTGCCGATAGGCCCGGGCCCGCGGCCAATCTGGTCAATGCAAGGATAGCCGTTGGAAATTACGAATGTATCTCCGTTATCCCAGTGGTCCCTGGCCCCGCCTCCGAGGTTTTTAACGCTCAGGTACTTGCCCTGCATTGTTCCGCCGGAAATCGTAAGGGCGCCGGTTTGCGGGATACTGCTGGAACTATTCACGAAAAACAGCCGGAATTTCTCAACATACCAGTTATTGAAACTCTGAAGGGAACCGATATTGCCGGTGCCGGTTATGTTGACCTGCTTTCCGAGGTCGGAATTCTGGCAATAGGCCGAGTTCCACGTGCAGTTTATGTTCGAATACCCCTCGGTGCTCATCTTGATAACCATATTGGTGGTAATGGTATTTGAAGTATTGGATATTATGACACCCGCGCTTTTCGGGTCGCTTGTGTTGCGCACCCCGTAGCCAACCCATTGGTTTACAGTCCAGTTTTATCCGGCACAGACCAGCACATTTGAATCATCGCTGCCGGAATGCGCGCCCGTGGCCGTTGCGTCCGCGGCCTCGTTGCCGTCCAGCGGGTTCGTGCCGTTGCACAGCCCCCAGTAAAACTTGTGGACACCATTATCGGGGTTTTCCGCCCTGTAATTCTGCGCGAAAAAGTTGTTCGCCCCGTAGGACAAGTTGCCGGTGAATTCATTATCATAAATAATGCCCGTGCCTGAGCCGAAACGGAACATATAACCGGAGCCGGTGAAATGGTACCTGTTCTTGTACAGCTCGATGCTTGCTATTCCCCTGGTTGCGCTTCCCACCACGCCGTAATTTTCAAGCGCATTAACCGGCCCGGGGCTGCTGGTATTATACCTGAACACAATCCTGTTGCCGCCGTCGCCGCCCAGTATGGAGGCGCTTATCCATTCCGCGGACCAGTTGTAGTGGCAATCCTCCACATAAGCCGCGTTGGAGGTGCCCAGTGAAAGAGGCCTCTGCCAGTCAACATCCATCTTCGCGCTCTCCGGGTATGTATTAGAGATCGATGTCGGGAAAGGGCTGACCATCCATTGCGTCCCCGGGATGCCCGTGATGGGGGTTTTCCCGGCATCGGGGTAAAGATAAAAAGTGCAATGGTCCACAAGCCCCTCCACATACCCGCCCGAACCGACGCCCTTTGCCAGCTGCTTGAAAAAAATGTGGTCTATGCGGAAAAATTTCGTGTCGCCAATCAAGTAAATCCCGGCCTGGGAACCGGCATTCGGGATATCCGTGCCGTCAATTACAAGCCCTGTTACGCGCACAAAATTGTCCGTGGTATTCTGGATATTGATGGGGTTCTTGTTCTGGTAAGACAAATTGCCGCCGGTAGTGCTGTCAATTATTACTGTCCCCGTTGCCGGGTCCATTCCCGCGCCCTGCAGGGTAATACCCTTGTTGTAAATGTTCACGCCCCTGAACCACTTGGCCGTGCCGGCAGGAATGGTCACTGTATCGCCGTGGCTGGCGGCGTTAATCGCATACTGCACCGCACCTTCGTCAGTGGAGGTGGACACGTGGACGTCGGCATAAAGAACTGCAAGAGGCAGGTAACAGGCTCCGAAAAATAAAAACGATACTGTTTTTAATGTTTTAAGCATTTGCCGTCTCCTTTTCCATTTCATCAATATAAAGTTTGCCCTGGAGCACGACTCTCTGCGGTTTCCAATCCGGGTCAGTCAGCCGTTCCACAAGTTTCTCAACCGCCTTCCTGCCGGTTTCCGCCTGGTCGTTGTATACTACCGTTAAATGCGTGGTGCCGGCGGGGTAATCGGAACCGACAAGAACTATGTCTTTAGGTTCAGTGATGTTTTTATCCTGGAAGGCCTTCATTATTGATTCAAACGTATAGCGGCTTGCGTTGCTGCAGACCATAGCCGAGAACGGTACTCCGGGGGACTTTTCCAGGAAATGTTTCATCGCTTCATAGCCGATATTGGCGGTTTCAACGAGCAGCTTTTCATTGAAGCCGATACCCGCCTCTTTAAGCGCTTTTTTGTAGCCCTCAAGAAGGTCAACGCTCACGGGGTACTGGTAAAGCCGGTTCGCGATATAGAGTATTTCCCTGTGCCCCAGGCCGATCAGGTGTTTTGCCGCAAGGTACGTGAGCCCGGTATCATCGTTGCAGATCAGGTCAACCCCTTCCCGCGGCGCGTCAACTTTTTCATCCTGCAGTACATCGCCCATGAGTATAAATGGTATCCCTGCTTCCTTTATAACACTATAGTTTTTGGGGGTGATGTGCCCGGTAACGATCAGCCCGGCGATGTTTTTGCCTTTGTTGTCGAATGAAAGCTCGCTGTCGGTATCATCCATGGTTTTGTAAAGCAGGTGCAGGTTATTTTCCTTCACAGCCGCTTCCACCCCGCTGATAAACTCGGAAAACTGCATGCTCCCCGTTATTTTCTTGGTGCCGCCGAGACAGACAAGCAGGCAGATGGCACTGCCGGTTCTCAAACCAGCGTGCTTTCCCTTTTGCGCGCTGACAACATAGGTCCCGTACTTGCTTCTGCTTGAAAGATATCCGTCCCTGGAAAGGTTGGCAATGGCCTCGCTGATAGTATTGATGCTCACATTGAATATCTTGCGCAGTTCCCTGTGAGAAGGCAATTTCTGGCCTACAGGTATTTCCCTTTCTGTTATTTTGCGCTCCAGTATTTCAGTTACCTGGGCCGGCAAGGGTTTTGAATTGTTTAAATCTACGTGTTCGAATTTCATGAATGGTGTCCTTTCTTGTAGTTTGGGTGTCATTGTATTTATTGTTTGAATTGTTTGGATTGTTTGACTACCTATTATAGTTATAACACAAATTCTGAAAAAATCAAGGGCTTTTTAAAAAAAATGGTGGGGTCAAAAATAATGGGGGATGGTTCTGGTTATAGATAATGGGGACAGTCCCCATTATCCTTATTATTTCGTTAGTGCCAGTTTACCCCCGTAAACGACACGAGGACTGCGATAACTCTTACTTCGTAAGAGCTATCTTGCCGGTTATGGTGCCGCCGGAGCTGGTAGTGATCTTGTAAATGTAAATACCACGGCTGACTTTTTGGTTATCGGTATTGGTGCCATCCCAGCCAATCTCTTCTCCGGCGCCAGCTTCGCTGGAGAGTTTCTTTATCAGGCGGCCGCTGATGGTGTAAATGCTTACCTCGGAACTCACAGCGCCCGCGGCCCGGAACTTCATGCTGCTTCCGTTTGACAAATTATACGGATTCGGGTACGCGTGGATGGTTTCGCTGATTTGCTGTGTTTCCGGAAGCGTAGTGAAAGTGTAATCAGCTGAAACAGTCTCATTTGTTGAGGCATCAATGCTTATTACCCTGAAATGGTAGAGCGTGTTTGCCGTGAGCCCTGTTAAAACCGCGTTATGGTTGAGCGTAAGCGAAATGTCTTCGATTGAAGCTTTACCGTAGCCGGTAGTTTTCCCGTATTCCACCTGGCTGGTTGATGCTTCATCGGTTGTCCAGATGATTGCGGCACCGCCTGTCGTTATCCCCTGCGCGAAAACCCCGGAAATCACCGGTCCGGTTGTGTCCGGAGGCGGAGGCGCGGCTGCATATTGCCCGCTCGAAGTAGTTGTCGAACTTTCCAGGCCCACGCCGTTTTCCGCAACCACGCTGACATAATAGGTAACGCCAACGATTAATGTCAGGCCGATTGCCGTTAACGACGTTGACTGTCCGTTGTCTGTCCATATCTGAGTGTCCGAGGCGCCCGGCTGAGTGCCTATCGCATACCAATAGCGCGCTATGCCCGACTCGGCGTCAGCCGAGGTATCCCAGTTCGCGCTAAGCTGTGTTGTTGATGCAGCTGCTGATTCATCGGCGCCGGTTCCATCCCTGACTACCGCTATGTTTGCCGGCGGAGTTATATCGCCGGTGTCTATCGCCACCACATACTGGCCGTTTGAATTCGCGGAGGGGCCGACCAGCCCGAAAGCGTTCACCGCTTTCACGCTGAAATAATATGTCGTGCCGTTTGAAAGCGACAACCCGCTCCTGGTTACCGCAAGGATATTCCCGACCGAGGCCCAGCCGGCAGTGTTCACGCCGCCTGCGGTGGTGCCAATGGCATATTGATAACTGGTAACGCCGGATTCCGGGTCGCTCCCTTGCGTCCAGTTGGCTGAAAGCACACCGGTGTTTTGCGTTGACGAAATATCCGCGCCGCCTGTCGCGCCGTCGCGCACAACCCCGGGCGCCGTGGGAGATGATGTGTCCACCACCGTCGTGCTTATAACCACTACGCCGTTTGAGTTTGCCGCGGCGCTTTCCAGGCCAGCCCCGTTCACTGATTTAACGCTGAAATAATATGTTGTGCCGGCGCTTAATGCCAGGCTTGTCTTTGTGGCTGTTAAAACGTTGCCAAGCGTTGCCCACCCTGCTGTGTCAGATGCGCCGGCCGTGGTACCGATGGCATATTTGTATCCTGAAATTCCCGACTCTGAGTCGCTCCCTTGCGTCCAGTTCGCGCTTAATTGCGTTGTTAAACTCGTTGTTGAAATATCCACGCCCGCGACAGCGCCGTCGCGCACAATCCCGGGCGCGGCCGGCGGAGTTCCGTCGGCCGTTACATACTGACCGTTTGAAACCGCGGTGCCGGTGCTTACAAGCCCTACACCGTTAACAGACCTCACGCTGAAGTAATACGTAGCACCGGTTGTTAAATTCAGGCCGGCCCTTATCACAGACGGTAAACCTACGGATTGGTACGCCAGTACGTTCGTGCTTCCGGGTGCTGTGCCGATAGCGTACTGGTAGCCTGAAATACCTGATTCATTATCAGAACCGGCGTTCCAGTTGGCGGACAAAGTGGTGGAGGAATAAATGAAATCAATATCCGAAGAGCCCGTGCCGTCGCGCACAGCGCTTGGCGCGATTGGCGAGCTGGTGTCAACCACATCCATTAAGGTAAGCGGGTGCGGATAAGTGTAAGGAGTGTAGCCAAGAGCTGTTTTATCAAGATTGTAGAAATCCCTGTTTTCCTTGATATGCGTCTCGGTCCCGTTATCCACGTCAAGGTGGGTCGGCACGCCGTCCAGGTTGTTGTTCCACTCGTACACCGGTTCTGATTTCTGCACGGTCGTGCCGTTTACAAGCTCGGTTCCCGGCGACCGGCCCAGCTGGTCAAGGCCGGGATAACCATCCGTGATCACAAAGCTGTCGCCGTTATCCCAGTGGTTTTTGCCGCCAAACCCGAGTTTTTTCACCGCAAGGTAAGTCCCGGAGCCGCTGCCTCCTGAAATACTCGCCGTGCCCGTTGAAGGTATGGCGCCGGAGGTTTGCACATACCAGGATATTTTCTGGTACCGGCTGGAACTTGACCCTATCTTCTTGCTGACAAAACTTTTCAACGGCCCCACGTTGCCAAGGCCGGAAATGCTGACTTCCCTATCCGGGTCTGAGCTGGTACAATTTATATAACCGGCGGTGCTGAATATCATTACCGTGCATGTGGTGAGCGTGTCGGCGGTATTAGAGATTATGTAGCCGGCACATTCGGGGTCGCTTTTATTCCTGACCGCGTAGCCCGCCCACTGGTTGGGCGTCCAGGTTTTTCCCGCGCACACCAGCGTGTCAGAATCATCACTGCCGGTGTGAACTCCGGTAGCGGTAGCATCAGCCGGCAGGTTGCCGTCTATCGGGCTTAAGCCGTCGCACATGCTCATCCAGTAATAGCCCCCGGTTATTACCTGGTAATGGGATTCTATCCTGTAATCGCCAAGCCGGAAATACGGAAAACCGAAACAGCTGCCCTGGATCGTATTATTGAAAAGCACGCCCGTGCCGCCCTTGTAATAAAGAGGATAAGGAGCGTCAGCGTCCCCGCCGCCGAAAACATTGTTGTAAACCTCAAAGCTCAGGGTTCCCCGCTGGTAATTCGTGGCGGAACCCCAGGCCTCAGAAACAACATTGCTCATACAGTTGCGCAGG